>JBFLWC010000096.1:0-10411 GCA_040758415.1 Bacteroidota bacterium
AATAATCACATCAGACACAATTGAACAAGCTATTGAAAGAGCCGGAACTAAAGCGGGCAATAAAGGATGGGACGCTGCTTTAAATGCAGTTGAAATGGCGGATGTAATTAAAAAACTTTGATTGAATTTAAGAGAACGAAAAAGAAGGAAAGCTTGCCCGCCTCTTTTGGGCGGGTTGGAAAGACTGCGTAAGAGAAGTACGAAAGACGAAGTACGAATGAAAAATACATTAATTCTCAGGCACCCAGTCCGTCAGCTGACGGATTAGGCACTCTTAAAATTTTCCAGCATACTTTTTAATATTTCGTTCACTTTTTGCGGATTGGCTTTCCCTTTTGTCTCTTTCATAATCTGTCCTACAAAAAATCCAATTACTTTATCTTTGCCGCTAAGGTATTCTTCAACTTGTTTTGGATTTGCCGCAAGAATTTTTTCAACTGCATCTTCAATTTCTTTTGTGTCTGTTATTTGAACGAGATTTTTTTCTTTCACAATTTCATCCGGTTCTTTGTTTGTCTTTAACATCTCCGGAAAAATCTCTTTGGCAATCTTTCCACTAATTGTGTTGTTGGTGATTAGCTTTATTAATTTTCCAAGATTTTCTGCAGAAACCGGAAATTTATTTACAGAAATTTTCTCTTCATTAACAATTTTCAGAACATCAGTCATCACCCAATTACTTGCGGCTTTGTAATCGTTCGTAACAGTTAAAACTCTCTCGTAATAATCTGCAAGCTGGCGTGACGAAGTTAAAATTTCCGCATCATATCTGGGAAGTGAATATTGAAGAACAAAGCGGTCTCTTCTTTTCCACGGCAGCTCCGGCATTGATAGTGCAATTTCACTTTTCCACTTTTCATCAACAACAACAGGCACCAAGTCCGGATCCGGAAAGTAGCGGTAATCGTGTGCTTCCTCTTTATTGCGCATCGGAACTACTTTATTCATATCGGCATCCCACAATAGTGTTTGCTGAATAATTTTTCCACCGTCTTCAAGAATATCTATTTGTCTTTCGATTTCATACTCAATTGCCTTTTCAACATTGCGGAACGAGTTCATGTTTTTCACTTCTGCTTTAGTTCCTAATTTTGATTCGCCTTTCAAGCGAACAGAAACATTTGCATCGCATCGCAGAGATCCTTCTTCCATATTGCCGTCGCAAATTTCAAGGTAAGTTAAAATCTGTTTTAATTTGGATAAGTAAAGATAAGCTTCTTCCGGTGTGCGCATATCCGGTTCGCTCACAATTTCCATCAGAGGAGTGCCGCAGCGGTTGGCATCAATCATTGTATCGTAACCTTGATCGTGAATAGATTTGCCTGCGTCTTCTTCCATGTGAATTCTTGTTATGCCTATATCTTTTTTAGAACCGTCATTAAACTCAATAGTAATTTTTCCGCGCTCGCAAATCGGTTCTTCATATTGTGAAGTTTGATAATTTTTTGGCATATCCGGGTAGAAATAATTCTTTCGTGCAAAGGCAGACCTTTTGTTGATAAAACAATTCGTTGCAATTCCCATCAGAACTGTAAACTCTATAACTTTTTTATTCAATACCGGTAAAACACCGGGATGACCCAGGCAAACTGGACAAACGTTTGAATTGGGTGTCAATCCGAACTTAGTTGAACAGCCGCAAAAAATTTTTGTATCGGTTAAAAGCTGTGCATGAACTTCGAGACCAATAACCGCTTCGTATTTTGAATTCATTGTTAAGACTAATTTTAGTGGCGAAGATAATTAAAAATTGGAAAAGATTTGATAAGTAACGGTGATCTACTTTATATGGGGGCTGTAAAAATTGAAAGGTGATTTTTAGTTATACTTCGATAATTATTTTTTACGCAGCTTCTATTATCTTCACAAATGAATCTGCTTTTAAGCAGGCGCCTCCAACTAAAGCACCATCAATATCTTCCTGAGTAAGAAGTTCTTTCGCATTATCCGGTTTCACGCTTCCGCCGTATTGAATCACTAATTGATTTGCAAAACTTTGTGAATACATTTCTGCAATTAATCGGCGGATAAATTGATGAACCTCTTGCGCTTGTTGTGGTGTTGCATTTTTTCCCGTTCCGATTGCCCAGACCGGTTCGTATGCAATGATAAGGTTTGGTAATTCACTCCCGTTCAACCCATATAGACCATTTCTAACTTGTGTCTCGATGATCTTAAATGTTATGCCCTTTTCTCTTTCTTCCAAAGTTTCGCCAATGCAGAAGATCGGTTTTAACCCGTGCTTAATTGCAGTTTTAATTTTTTTATTGATGACTTGATCTTCCTCTCGGAAGATTGTTCTTCGTTCGGAGTGGCCAATAATTACAAATTCGCAGCCAACACTTTTTAACATTGCCGGAGAAACTTCGCCGGTGAATGCGCCGCTCTCTTCAAAAAAAATATTTTGCGCGCCGAGTTTTATTAATGAATCTTTCACGAGAGCAAAAGCAGTTTCAAGATTAGTAAACGGAGGGCAAACAATAACTTCTGCGTTAACATCTTTTCCGGTTAATTCTTTTTTGATTTCAGAAATCAAATTCACAGTGCCGTTAATATCGTTGTTCATTTTCCAATTACCGGCAATTACTTTTTTACGCATATAGTTTCCTCAAATAGTTTATCATGAAAACAGCTGTCAGTTAACAGCTTCGACTCTTCTAATGCCTGGCACTTCTCTAATTAAAGCGCGCTCAACTCCAGCGCGCAAAGTCATTTGAGACATCGGGCAGTTGCTGCAGGCGCCGGTGAGTTTTACTTCTACAATTCCTTCAGCAGTAACTTTAACTAGTTCAACATCGCCGCCGTCTGCTTTCAAATAGGGTCTAATTGTTTCTAATGCTTTCAAAACTTTTTTGTCAAGAACGTCACTCATATAATTCTCCTTTACTTTTCCTCTCCCAGCAGTATTTCAATTTTTGGTGATGCAGAAGAGAAATTATTTTTACTTATCTCAGCAGCCATGTTTCTGCTAATCTCAAAAATTTTTTCCCTGCTTTGACCTATGTGGTCTGACTGTTCTGATTCCGGTTTATCAAAAACGATCGGCTTACCATTATCGCCGCCCTTCCGGATATTTGGGTTTATTGGGATTGCACCAAGCAGCGGAATTGATAGCTCTTCAGCTAATTTTTGTCCGCCTCCGGTTCCAAAAATATCGTATCGTTTTCCAGTATCCGGTGCAATAAAATAGCTCATATTTTCTACAATGCCAAGAATTGGAACGTTTACACGCTGGAACATCTTTACTGCTTTTTTCACATCAATGATGGAGACGTCCTGAGGAGTTGTAACCACAACAGCTCCTGTAAGTGGAATAGTTTGAACGAGCGTAAGTTGAATATCGCCCGTGCCGGGTGGTAAATCGAAAATTAAATAGTCTAGCTCACCCCAGTAAACATCACTCATAAATTGTTTTATTGCACCGCTCGCCATCGGTCCGCGCCAGATTACCGGCGCATCATCATCAATTAAAAAACCAATTGACATTACTTTGATGCCGAAATTTTCAAGAGGAATCATCTTTGCTGTTGTAGCGTCCTGAAAAATTTTTGGTTTATTGTTTATTCCTAACATCATCGGGATGCTCGGTCCGTAAATATCTGCATCAATCAAACCAACTTTTGCGCCGTCAATGGCGAGTGCAACAGCAAGATTAACTGCAACAGTGCTTTTTCCAACTCCACCTTTACCGCTTGCTACTGCAATTGTGTTTTTTACACCGGGCAAAATCTCACTCATTCTTTGATTTTTGTTCGGCAGAACTCTTGCGCTCATCGTTACAGAAATTTGCCCGACGTTTGGATTTATCTTTCTTATTGCATCAACACAATCCTGCTGAATTTTATCTTTTAGCGGACAAGCCGGAGTTGTGAGTTCAACTGTTACAGAAACGTTGTTGCCTTCTATCTTAATATCTTTAACCATCTTCAGCGTAACAAGGTCTTTGTGAAGATCGGGGTCGTTAACCATGCTTAGTGCTTTTTTTACCGAATCAACTGTTACTGTCATTAATTCTCCAAAATTTGGTTTCAAAAATAGTAATTTTATTACTATTGACATATTGTAAACATTTTTTCTTTAGAGATGGTTTCATTATCAAACATGTGAAAATAAAAATATTTATGATCACTTGACTATAAAGTTAAGCAGGCTTAACTTTGCTCAAACAAAAAAGCTATGTCAACAATTTCAAAAGAGAATTATTTAAAGACGATTTTCATCCATAATAATACTGGTGAAACCGCCTGTACCTCTAAAGTTGCTCATAAACTTTCGGTCTCGAATGCAGCTATTAGTGATATGGCTAAAAAGCTTTCACAAGAAGGATTGATATCCTACAAAAAATATCGAGGGATGGAATTAACAGCTGAAGGCGAAAAGATTGCTCTAAGAGTTTTGAGACGGCATCGTTTATGGGAATCGTTTTTGATTAAAGCGCTTGGAATGTCGTGGGGTGAAGTTCACGATGAAGCGGAAAGATTAGAACATCATTCATCCGATTCGTTAATAGATAAAATAGATGAGTATCTATCCTTTCCCGATTTTGATCCTCATGGAGAACCAATTCCTAAAAAAAACGGTACGCTTCCTAAAACTCCAAAATCAATTTCTCTTAATGAAGTACAAATCGGAAATACTTATCAGATAATTAGGGTTAATGACCAGAACAGTGAATTGATGAAGTATTTAACAAAAAATAATCTTTTTCTTAACACAAAGCTGCAAGTGATAGACAAATTATTGTTTGATAATTCTGTTATAGTGAAAATAAATGGTAAAAAAATTTTTCTTAGTGAAAAAATTTCTAGTTCGATATTTGTAAAATTTCTTAAATGAATTTAAGGAACTGATTTGAACCCAATTTATGAATTATTGATCGGGGTATTTATCCTTATTGGGTTGTTTTTTCTTTTTAAGTTACAACGCAAACTTTTATCAAAATTTATGAGCGTAAAAAAAGATAAATCGCGGGAGTTGATTGAAGATGCTTTAAAGCATCTATACGATTGCGAATATAAAGTCATAGACTGTACTCTAAACAGTATGAGCGGAAACCTTTCGTTGAGCGGAGATAAAACAACTGAAGTGATCTCGAAACTTGAAGCGATGAATCTGATTTCATTACGTGAAAATAAAATTATTCTCACCCCGGAAGGAAGATCATACGCACTTAGGATTGTACGCATACACAGATTGTGGGAGCGTTATCTTGCAGATAACACAAGCACTAAAGAAACCGAATGGCATCAAATTGCAGAAGTGAAAGAACACAAAACAAGCGATGATGACGTTAAGAAACTTGCTGCACATCTCGGTAATCCTTTGATAGATCCACACGGTGATCCGATCCCATCTGAAAGAGGAGAAATTCCCACGCGAAAAGGAATTGAGCTGAATAACATTGAGAATGGAACATTTGCTACAATCATTCACATCGAAGACGAGCCGAAAGAGGTATTTGCTCAATTTTCTGCGCTCGGGCTTTATCCAGGCATGCAGATCTATCTTATTGAAAATTCAAAAGAGAGAATTCGTTTTGAAGCAGACGGCAATGAATGTTTGCTTGCACCTATTCTTGCTTCGAACATAACTGTAATTCCAATTTCTGAAAAAGAAGAGGTGAGAGAATCTTTTGAAACATTGTCCTCACTCAAACAAGATGAAGAAGCAATGATTGTCGGAATATCGAAAGCTATGCGCGGACAGCAGCGGAGAAGGATGCTAGACTATGGTATTGTGCCGGGAACTATTGTGCGCGCACAATTAAAAAGTTTGAGCGGCGATCCGGTGGCTTACGATATACGGGGTGCAATGATTGCATTGAGAAAAAATCAATCCGACTTAATTTATATCAAGCGGGTAAGAAACTATACTAAAGAATAGAGCGATGAACTTGAGATTGTTACAAAGAAAGAGAAAAGGAATATGAAGATAGAAAATCAAAACTGCGCTACTTGTCCGGGACACAATCTTGCAAATCTTGTTAAGCTCGGAATTGATATGATGAATTTCGATTACGTTGTTGCACTTGCAGGAAATCCGAATACCGGTAAGAGTACAGTATTCAACAACCTAACAGGGCTGCGCCAGCACACAGGAAATTGGCCCGGTAAAACCGTCGGTCGTGCAGAAGGTGCATTTCAATTTGGTGGCAAGCGTTATAAGATTGTTGATTTGCCGGGAACGTATTCGCTCCTTTCAACAAGCGATGATGAAGAGATAGCGCGTGATTTTATTTTATTCGGTCAGCCGGATGTAACGGTGGTAGTTGTTGATGCAACGCGGCTTGAGAGAAATTTAAATTTGGTTCTACAGGTTCTCGAAATAACGGACCGCGCTGTGCTGTGTCTTAATTTGATTGACGAAGCGTTGCGTCATAAAATTCAAATTGACGACCGCTTGCTTTCAAAAAATCTCGGGATTCCTGTTGTTGCCACCGCAGCGCGGCAAGGCACAGGTATTCAAGAGCTGCTGAAAAACATCCATGATGTAGCGACCGGATTATATATTTGTAAGCCACACCGCCTCGGCAGTGAAATCAAAAATGTTTCTAAGGCAGTTGATGAGTTAAATAAAAAAATTGCAAATGCATTCCCGGGTTTACCCAATACGCGCTGGATTGCTCTTCGTCTTTTGGAAGGAGATCAGAATGTGATTGATGCTGTTAGTTCAGGAGAGATTGGGAACTTAAAACCGGCAGAAAATTTTAGCGAATGAAAAGAATATGAATAAAAGAGAAGAAATATTATTTACAGCAAATAAGTTGAGATGGGAAGTCGGAGAAAATTTTCACGATTCAATTCTCGAATCCATTTATAAAAACGCATCCGAAATTGCCGGCAAAGTTGTAACACGCATTGGTGAAAAACCAAAGTTTGATATTGACCGTTTTATTGATCGTCTTGTAACTGGAAAGTGGACCGGATTTCCTATAATGTTTTTTCTTCTTGCCATAGTTTTTTGGATTACAGTAGTTGGCGCAAATATTCCATCCGGTTTAATAGCTAATCTTCTCATTGATACAATTCATCCGTGGCTAAAACAAGTTTTCAATTCATTACAAATTCCGTTTTGGATAACCGGTGTTTTAATAGACGGCGCTTATCTTGCGGCTGCCTGGGTAGTAAGTGTTATGCTGCCTCCAATGGCAATTTTTTTCCCGTTGTTTACTCTGCTTGAAGATTTTGGATATCTGCCGCGCGTAGCATTTAATATGGATAATCTTTACAGAAGGGTTGGAGCGCACGGCAAACAAGCGTTGACAATGACAATGGGTTTTGGTTGCAACGCTGCTGGAGTTATTGCCGCGCGTGTTATTGATAGTCCGCGCGAACGGATAATTGCAATAATCACAAATAATTTTTCTTTGTGTAACGGCCGGTGGCCCACACAAATTTTGATTGCAACAATTTTTATCGGCGGAACAGTTCCGGCTTATCTTGCGGGAATTGCATCTGCTGCTGCTGTTGTTGCGATTGCACTTCTGGGTGTTGTTTTTAGTTTAATTGTTTCGTGGGGATTATCTAAGACGGTTTTGAGAGGTGAGCCATCTGCATTTAGTTTGGAATTACCGCCGTATCGTCCGCCAAGAATTTTGCAAACATTGTACACATCGGTTATAGATAGAACAATTTTTGTTTTATGGCGCGCCCTGATTTTTGCTCTTCCTGCGGGGGCAGTAATTTGGCTTGTTGCAAATGTTAACGTCGGCAGCATAAGTTTAGCGGAACATTTTATTCGATCGGTTGACCCGTTAGCGTTATTTGTTGGATTGAACGGTGTAATTTTTCTTGCATATATAATTGCTATACCTGCAAATGAAATTGTAATACCTACTGTTTTGATGTTGACTGTGCTGACCACAAAACTTGCAGCGGGTGCCGGAGCCGGTGTTATGTTTGAAATGGATTCGGCAGCGGACACCGCAAGAATTTTGCAAGCTGGCGGGTGGACAACTTTAACGGGAATCAATTTGATGTTGTTTAGTTTGCTTCACAATCCGTGTTCAACAACAATCTATACGATTTATAAAGAAACAAGGAGTGTGAAGTGGACGATGATTTCTACTTTTCTTCCTATTGCAATGGGTCTATTAATTTGTTTCTTCGTAACTCAAGTTTGGAGATTATTTGCTTGATTTAGTTCTATTCAACAACTTCGAGCGGCAGAATCTTTTAACCCCGAACCCGATTTTCGGGATCGGTCCTAAGGCAATCCGCCAGGTGGCGGATTCCTAACGGAAAATTTTGGTTAACACCTGGAAGCGTACGCATCATCATCCATTCTTGATGATTTATTTTATTCTGTGTATAAACCGGTTTGTTAAAAACAAACCTCCCCGTTGGCAATAAAACTCTCGCTTTGATATTATCATTCAAGCAAGTATCCAATACGTGTCTCTTTAGATATTTTTTAATATCGCCATCGAGTATAGGAAAAGTTATTTCAACTCTTCTATCAAGGTTGCGCTGCATCAAATCTGCACTGCTGCAATAAATTTCTTCCGCACCGTTATTGTAAAAGTAATAGATGCGGCTGTGTTCCAGGAATCTACCAACAATACTTATAACACGGATGTTATCGCTTAATCCGACCTGTTGTGGGATCAGGCAGCAAACGCCGCGCACTATTAAATCAATTTTAACACCTCTGTTAGATGCTTCATACAGTGTGCTTATCAACATTGGATCTACAAGTGAGTTTAGTTTGAAAATTAAATATCCTTTACCTCCGGCTTTTACATTTTTTATTTCTCTCTCTATTAACTCGATAAAACGCTGCCGTTTGTTAACGGGCGCAACCCATAATTTTCTAAATGATTTTTGTTCTGAGTATCCTGTTAGGAAATTAAAAATTTCTGAAACGTCCGCACAAATTTCTTCGTCTGCTGTAAACAAGCCAACATCCGAGTAAATTTTTGCGGTTGTTGTATTGTAGTTGCCGGTACTTACGTGGACATAACGTTTTACGCCGTCAATTTCCTTGCGCACAACAAGTGTCATCTTTGCATGAGTTTTTAATCCGAGCAGACCGTAAACAACATGTACGCCTGCTTTTTCAAGTTCGCGCGCCCAATAAATATTATTCTCTTCGTCAAAGCGGGCTTTTAATTCAACCAGCACTGCAACCTGTTTTTTTCTCTCTGCAGCTTCAATTAAATATTTTACGATCGGGGAATTTGGTCCAACACGGTAAAGTGTTTGTTTGATTGCCAGCACCTCGGGGTCGCGCGATGCTTGTTTGATGAAATCAATAACCGGGTTAAAAGAATCGTACGGATGATTAAGTATAATATCCTTGCTCTGAATAATTGAGAAAAAATTTTCTTCTTCAAAAATTTCTGGAGTTACTGGATGAAACGGTTTTTCTTTAAGGTGTGGAAGTTGCAGGTCGTAAAGAAGCATTATGTCGCTCAAGCCGAGATTGCCGTCAATTATATGGAGGTCATCTCGCGTAATTTCAAGATTTTCGATCAGCGTCTCAATCATATATTCCGGCATTTGTTTTTCAACTTCAAGCCGTACTACAGAGCCAAATTTTCTTTGCTTAATATTTTCTTCAATCACTTGGAGAAGATCATCTGCTTCATCCTCTTGTATTTCGAGATCTGTGTCGCGCGTAATTCTAAAACGATAAGCTTCAACTACTTCCAACCCGGGGAACAACAAAGTTAAATTAGACTTGATAAGGTCGCCAATCCAAACGTATTTATACGTTGCAGTTGAATTGCCGTTTCTGATTTTTGATTTTACAATGTTATCAACACGAAGTAACCGCGGTAGAATGTTAGGCACTTTAACACGCGCAAAATGTTTTTCACCGGTTGGTTTCTTTACAAGGATTGCAAAGCTCAAACTCAAATTTGAAATATATGGAAAAGGTCTGCCGGGGTCGAATGCAAGGGGAGTAAGTACCGGATAAATCTCTTTTAAAAAATACTGATTAAGCGCTTCACGTTCTTCTTTAGAAAGTTCGTTGAGCCCGCAAATTGAAATTTTGTTTTCTCTCAATTTAGGAATTATCTCTTCGTGCCAGTAGTCATATATTTGTTTAAGCATCGGCTGAAGAGCGCTTTCAATCTTGCGCAGCTGCTCAATTGGTGTGAGCCCATCAATGGATGTATCAATTACTTTGGCGCGGATCTGTTCTTTGATGCCCGAGACGCGAATCATATAGAACTCATCAAGATTGGAGAAAAAGATTGAGATGAACTTGATTTTGTCTAGCAGCGGAAGATCCGGATTGAGTGCTTCTTCGAGTACTCTGCGGTTGAATTCTAACCAGCTTAAATCTCTGTTAAAAAAATTCTCCGGCTTAAGATATTTTTGAAGATTCTCCTGGGTTAATCTCATTTCTGTTTCGTTTTTAAATTCACATATCGCAGACACAAAAGTTAATCTCTAGTCATCTG
>JBFLWC010000097.1:0-2029 GCA_040758415.1 Bacteroidota bacterium
TGGAATAAAAATACGATCGATCTGTTCTCTTTCAATAACCTGTTCCAGTTCGTCAGGCAGGTATTGAGGCGATAAAGACTTTGACAAAAATTTTTTTTCCACAATAAAACCGCATGTACGATATCCCAATTCAGGAAATGCAAGAAATCTATAGTAGAGACGTTCTGCTTCATGACTATCTCCCACAATAAGTGCATTACGCACGCCATATCCTAACTTTTGAAAATACAAGTTGATCTTTCTAAGAATGACGCGTGTTAACAACAACAACACCGGCAGTAATAACCCGAATGTAATAACCGATTTTTTGCCAATAAAAGTTTGACTTAAACTGTTTAACGCGAGCGCTATAAGAATGCTGACAACGAAAGCCCGCGCAGTTACCAGATTTTGAAGACGCAAACTTAAATGGAACGATCCCCGATACAGGCCAAACATTGTTGCGATCGTCAGATAGATTAGTGAAAAAACAGTCAATCCAATCACAAGATTGGAATCTGGGGTAACATAGCGAATGGTTTCAGTCCATTTCAGGTAAAAGATTACCCCACCTGCGGACCAAATAGCAGCAAGGTCGGCGCACTGAGACAGGATAACAAAGAATATTTTCCAATTACGTTTGAGCATTTATTAAATTTTTTTCCAATATAGGAAATTTATAAATCAAAAGTGTGACAAATTAATTTTGTAATGCTTGGTTCCCTAGGAACAACGCAAGCGATATTTGAGTAGGTGATTTTCTTCTGTTCTTTCCATTGCTTTTTACACTCTTCAATAACTTCTATCGGCGTTTTATATCCCAGTGTTTGATGAATGTATTCAGTGTTGTAAAAGGTTCGGAAAGATTCAATCCGTTCTTTTGTTACTAAAGGATTTTCATACATCGCTCCCCAGACTTCTTCGGATTGCAATATCTGATGAAAACATTCAATGCATCCGTTGGTCTGCGGATGATGATTGCCGACGCGTAGATGCCGATACGGGCGCGTGGCAATATGCGATGCAATTTTCTTTGAGATCATTGCCGGACAATTGTCCGTTAACAGTTTTATCTTGCTTGTATTTTCTTTCTGCTCATCAGCATGTTTGGACGATCCATGCACTCCGACTTTCCCGCCTTCTAAAAAACGTTTTATCCTGTGATCTAAACTCATCGTGCTAATACCGCGCTAGTGGCACAACTCTGCTTTGCTTGACTCATTGTGCAATGCCGCTAATACTATCTCCACTTTTTTTTGCTTCACTATATCGTTTCATTGATTCTCCTTGAATATTACTACTCTGGTTGATAATACACCTAAGCTCCAAAAAAATTGTTCCTAATTTTTTTCAAACACTACAGTTTTGTATTAACTGTTTCTCGGGATCAATAACAGAATACCTGTTTATTGACGATAAGTTTTTTTAAGTTCTGTATAAATTCTTAAATACGATTCGTAATCTACAGAATCACTTGACCATGGATATTGGATATGAATATTCTTATACAGATAGTAGTCTGGAAGAACAACCGGATTCAATTTTTCCTCTGAAAGAATATTGATTACTGCAATCCTGTAATTTTTTGCCTTTAGGCCAATATCTGTTAATTTTTTTATTACTTCTTTCAGCGAATATCCGGTGTCAAGTGAATCATCAACTATTAAATACTTTTTGAGTGGAACAATTTTACCGTGAACTTTCACGTATCTTTCATTCGAGCTTTTATACAATTTGAAATTCACTTCCATTTTCCTAAGCAGCAATATCAACCAATCCGGCATATGGGCAATAATCAAAGAGCTTTTCTTTTTCATCGAACTCAACGGCCTTCTTGCCTCGCATCTAATTAACGTGTAGCATTGAAGATTACGTGCAATTGCCTCAGCAAGCAAAAATCCTGCCTTTTCGACATAGATAATCGCGTCAGGGACGTATTGATCTTGAAGAATTTTATCTGTAAGCCTTTTAGCGAGAGAATCAATATCGCTTAATTTTATTTTCAACATTTTTTCTGTAAAACCGAATTTTGTTTTTTTTATTTTCCAGT
>JBFLWC010000098.1:0-2969 GCA_040758415.1 Bacteroidota bacterium
TTTTGCGCGTTGAAGTGCAAGTGAATAATCAAATTTATCTGCAAGTATTTTATCATAGTTTTCAATTGCTTTATCGAAATTTTTAGCACAAGAGGCGATGCTGGCATATTCAATCATTTCTTCACGGGTTAAGCCGGTTCTCTTCGATTTATATTCTTCATACTTCTGAAGCGCTTCACTGCACTTACCTTCCATAGCAAGTTTTCCGGCTTCACTTCTTATTTCAAAGACTTTCATCTCTTCATAAGCAGAAAGATGGAGCGCATAATTGCTCTCAGCCGATTCAACTTCGGGATTGTTAGGTGCAATTAGATTGGCTTTATCTAAATATTTTTTTGCTTCTGAAAATTCTTTTTTCCACAAGTAAAGATTTGTTAAAACAAGAAGTGCGCTAAGGTCTTTTGGACGATGGTCTAAGACATTCAAAAGATATTTTTCAGCAATGGGAAGATCGTTAACAGTCCAAACACCAATTTGTCCGCGTAACAATTGATAATCTAAATTATCAGGGTCGAGTTCAAGGAGTTTATTTAATTGTGCAATTGCTTTTTCCCACTCGTAATTCCATGCTGAATATTGTACATACTTAAAACGCGCATCAAGGTCTTTATCTTCCGGAACATCCTGTAAATATTCGTTCAGGACTTCAACAGCACTATCGTAATAGAATAAATTGGCATAAGATTCAGCAAGTTTTATTACAGCTTCTTTATCTGAAGGATTTTCTTTCAATATCCCTGTATACAAATTGACGTTGTTGTTGAAAACACTGTCGCGGTAATCGGAGATAAATTTCCAGAGCGACTTATATCTTTCTCCTTCCTGATGTTTAGGAGAAAGCATTTGCAACTGTTGGTAAGCTTCTTCATAACGTTTAACTTTGAGCAATTCATCAATCAAATTAAATCTAACTTCATCATTATCGGGGTTTTGGTTGATGATGCGGTAATAACGATCTATCGGATATTCCGGAGCGCGTTCAAAAGCTCTGCCTGGATAAAGAGTTACATATCCTTCACGTCGGGAAAGGTCTAATCCGTCTTCTGCTTCTTTAAAAAATGGTTTGAATCCGAGTGAAGTTTTAAAAGCTTCTTCTGCAGTTTTATTCTTTCCGAGCCACAATGTAAAATATCCGTATCGGCTCCAGATGCGCCAATCATTGGGATATCTTTCGGTATAATTTTTTAGAATCTTTTCCCCTTTTGTGATTGAACCCGTCTTTGCAAGAATTTCTGTGTAGCGTATTATCTCGTCGGGGGATGCGTTGTTATCCCTTTTTAAATATTCATCATACCAGTTTTCTGCGTTCTTCCATTCTTCTAACCAGCGATACGATTTTCCAATTTCAAGATAAGTGAACGGATAATTCGGATCTACTGCAATATCGCGTTTGTGCCCTTCAATTTTTTGATAAAGCTGACGATGCCAAACTGCAATAACACGGTCCAGATCATTTCTGATTTCAACATTGGCGGGTTCTAATCTTAGAGCGCGGCGTAAATCTAAAACAGAATATTGATATTGAATTCTTTGTTCATAACATAGCCCCCGCTGATGGTATCCGTCTGCCTCACGCGGATTTGCAGAAATATATTTATTTAACTGGTCAACAGCTTCACCGTATCTTCCTTCGCGCATCAGCAATAGAGCCTGGCGTTTCAAAGCATCCGATTTATTTTGTGCGAGGGAAGGGGGAAGGATTATTAGAAAAAAAAGTAAAACTATTTTAAAAATTATTTTCATCACCCAATAAATTTATTGAGCGGCTGATAATTATGAGGCGTTGCGGTTTCTGACGATAGAATTAATTCCATCATCATTTCAGCGTTATCAATCCGTTCATCAACCTCAAGGTTATAAATCGAAATAAAATCTAAAACTGCATTAATGTAATTCTGATCGTGGCTCGGTAAATTGCTTTGCACGTTGGACATCAAATCAATAGCGCTTTTCAAACTTCCTCTTACTAAAAGCACAATTACTTTATTATCAATAGTGCAAATCTTGTCCTTCTTACTTGTAGAAAGACGAATAGCATTTTGCAGCTGATTGATTGTTAATAATCCTCTCATCTGCGCAGCGGGGTCTAGTCTGAATGAAACCAAATTGAAAGTTTGTCCTGTACTTTTATAAAGTGCAATTTGATTATTTAGTATAAGAAGAAAATCGTTGTAGTTGTAAACATTAGAGAAAGCGTACGGCTCCGATGGAATTTCAATTCGAGTTGGTTTGCCAAGACTGCGGCTGCGGGGCATAGCCGGAAGTTCTTCAATAGTTTTTGTTTCGAACGAAAATTCTGTTGTTACTCCTTTGTATGGTTCAATTCTATAGTCGGAAGTAAATTGTCCTTCTGTATGTCCTACATTTGGAGTTATAGTAACGGTCCCACCCTGATACCTTTCCTCTTTAGTGCCGCCTTCTTTTTTCAACTGTATTGTTGCAGTTACGTATTCCGAAAGTCCTTCCACAATTGATTGGGCTTTCTTTGTTGCCGGTTCACTTATAACGAATAGACTTGTGATGTCTCTGTCTTCAATAGTTTCCAGAGTTTGCACAAAAGAATCTTTCAAGTAATTCAAGTTCTTAAAACCAACAAACGGCGTGAGCTCGTCAAAAATTATTCTGGAAGGATGATATTGATCAACAACCGTTATAATATCGTTCAGATATTCAACAAGATAGTCGTCAGGGTTATACATATCATAAATATTGTTTGGCGGGGCAACGCGAACAACAATTATCAGGTTCTGATTCATATACGATTGAATATCAAAATTCAAAGACGCAGCTTGAATCATCAAATCCTTTGGTCTCATCAAAGTAAAATAGAGACACACTTCAGATGACCTAGCGGCTTCAAGAGCAAACTGCAAACCGATTAAAGTGCGTCCGGATTTTCGGGGGCCCATAAGCAGATAACTTCCGCCTCTGTAAATCCCGCCCCAATTTTTATCAATAAAGGAAAAACC
>JBFLWC010000099.1:0-7201 GCA_040758415.1 Bacteroidota bacterium
CAAAACATCACTCCAGATGATCTGCAATTTGATTTTCGCACATATATTAAAAATGAAAAACTTGATTACGAACTACTGAGGCAAAATGTAAAAAATGATTTTGAAAAGTTTGTCTTCAAAAAATATCCAGAAATTGAAAGGATAAAATTGCAGCTTTACAAAGATGGTGCCCTGTTCGCACTAATGTCCGGAAGCGGATCAACTGTTTATGGTATATTCCCTAATGTTAATGCCGTAGAATTTACTAAGAAAAGCTTACCTAAAAATTATTTTTGCTTTCTAAGTAATCTTGATTGTTAACCTCGAAGATATTATGTGCAGTTGGTTTATATTGGTAAGGAAGTAAAATTTCAAAGCTGGTTCCGGGCTTGTTGTTATCAGCTAATCTAGAAGGACTATTAACTTTTATTTCACCGCCTAATCTTTCAACTATTTCCTTTACAATAGTCAAACCCATTCCGCTTCCTTCATACTTTCTCTTATCAATATTGGATGCTCTGTAAAATTGGTCGAAGATTTTATCTCTCTCATTTTGGGGTATTCCAATACCATTATCGCTCACTTCAATAAAAAATTTTTCTTCTTTATCGGCAAGAACAATTTCAACTTTGCCGTTTTCATCAACATATTTGATTGCGTTTGAAATTAGATTTGAGACAACCAATTCCAAAAGCATTCGATCCGACTTAACAACTTTCTCGTTCCTTAAAAGATTCACAAAGAGCAAATTTATTGATTTTGTTTTTGCTTCTTCTGAAAAAGTGTCAATCATCTTCCGAAGAAACTCTCCGATGTTTATCTCTTCGGTCAATCTAATTTCTAGCAGCTTTAGTTTAGATATTCTTAAAACATTATTAATGAGTTGAAGTGCTTCCTGGGTTCTAAGTTTTGCGCGCTGAATTTTTTTATCAACCATTTCATCTATTGGCCCAACATATTTTTGATGAATTAATTCCAAAATAGATTGCACTGCTGTTATGGGCGTTTTTATTTCATGAACTATTCCGATCGTATATTTTTGCTTAATCTTTTCGGCATCATTCAATTTGTCAAGAGACAAACGCAGTAGTTGTTCCCTTCGATAAAGCTGGTGTGCAATTTTATTGGCAATATAAACAGAGATAAAAAGCATTAATGAGAAGATAACAATGAAGAGTATATCGTATGTTAATGCGTGCTGATGTTGACCAAAATATAAACCCCTAATCGGATGGCTGTTTATCAAATCATATCTTTGGAAAAAAGTTAGAACTGCGAAGCTGCAACTTATTAATCCTGCCATTAAATAAACTATATGCCCCGGCAAAATTAAACTTCCGATTATCATGTGAAAAATGAAAAACAGATACAAAGGCGATTCAATTAGACCCGTGTAATAAACCACAACCATTAGCATTATCAAATCAAGGATCATTTGTATTAACGAAAGGTGAAGGCAATTAAACTTGTCCCGTTCACTGCCAACATATTTTTGCACCGAATGGATAACCACATTATAAAGAAGTATTAAAAAGGAAACGACAATTAATACAAATATCTGAATGCCTACAAATCGAAGATCAAGAAGAACTTCTCCTAAGAAAAGAAATGCAAGAAGAGTGAAAGAAGCTAAATATCGGAGCCGGACAAACCACAAATTGCGGATTCGAATTGCACGCCAAAATTCTCCGTAGTGATGCGCCCATGCCGGAATTATAGAAAGCATATATCCTATAAAGATTTTCTATACGGCTAAATTCATCAAATAGACTTATAGCGCATCACGTTCCTCTAGCTTTATGATACGCCTTTCATGGTTTTCTACTTGTTCTTCCAGCTTAATCTGATTGCTACCGAAACGTTTTACTATATCCATAATCCCCCGTACGGATGAGTCTAATTTTTTAAAAATATTTTCCTGCATAGTGTCCATCTTCTGTTCTAATTTATCCATCTTTCCGTCTAATTGCTTATAACGGCTGTCAGTATAATCTTTCATAGATTGAACTGCAGCGTCAATCTTCCATTCTATCTTTGCGTCAAGACGTTTTTCAACACCGTCTATCTTTGCGTCAAGACGTTTCTCAACACCGTCTATCTTTGCATCAAGCCGCTTCTCAACACCGTCTATCTTTGCATCAAGACGTTTTTCAACAGCTTCTATCTTTGCATCGAGACGGTTTGTTACGTCATCAATTTTTGCATCGAGACGGTTTGTTACGTCATCAATTTTTACATCGAGACGGTTGATTTCTTTTTTGAGAATTTCTTTTGTAACGTGCTTTGGCGCTGCACCTTTTTTTACTGGCATCTTTTACTCATCCATAATCTAATTTTACCATCTAACAATAAAAAATATTTCTCAAAAAAAGAAGAAAAAACTTTTGAATTGAGTTCCTTCTTCTCTCTGTTCCTCAGAATTTAAGCTATGTATCTCCCCCGTTTAGTATAGTGAGTATGCAGTAATCTATGAGAAAGATGTCCGCACGGTCCTTCAGTCAAAAATTCTTCATAGATTTTTTGAACGTGGGGATTATCGTGCGACTTGCGAATTTCAAGCGATTCATCTTCAGCATAAATTGCCTGCGCTCGTTTCATTCTGATTTCCGGTGTTGTTGGAATTGGCTGACCGCCGCCGCCAAGACATCCGCCCGGACACGCCATAAATTCTATGAAATGACATTCCGAGAATTTACCGTCTGCTTTAATATCATCCATAATTTTTTTTGCATTCGCTGTTCCGTGTGCAACTGCAATTTTTAATACCGCACCTTTCAGCCAATTCCAATTAGGAACAAGATGTTTTAAAATATCCGGCACCGGACCGACTTGATTACCAATAGGAATTTCCATGTACTTAATTCCTTCAAAGCCGCGCAATGGAATAATATTTGCTTTTTCAAAAATGTCTTCTGTCTTTTTGCCGAGAATAAATTCAACAACAGAACGAATAGCGGCTTCCATCACGCCGCCGGTTGCACCAAAAATTAATCCAGCACCGGATGCTTCTCCGAACGGATTATCGAAATCACTTTTGGGCATTTCAGGTAAATTAATTCCTGCTTCTTTAATCATACGAGCCATCTCGCGTGTTGTTAATCCGTAATCTACATCTTTGCAGCCGCTGCCATTCATCTCGGGTCTATTACATTCAAACTTCTTAGCAGAGCATGGCATCACTGCAACAGAAACAATGTCCTCCGGTTTTATTCCTGCTTTATGTGCGTAGAAAGTTTTGATAAGCGTTCCGAACATCTGCTGCGGCGATTTAGCTGTGCTGAGGTTATCAATGTATTCCGGATAATAATGCTCTAAAAATTTTACCCAGCCCGGAGAGCATGAAGTAAATTGCGGCAGAGCAACATCCTGCTTCTTAACTATAGCTTTATATAAACGAATAATTAATTCTGTGCCTTCTTCAATTATGGTTAAATCAGCTGTAAAATTTGTATCAAATACTTTATCGAAACCGATTCTTCTCAAAGCGGTGTTGAGTTCACGTGTCATCGAATGACCAGCACCGAGTCCAAATTCTTCGCCAATTGCAGCACGCGGTGATGGTGCTGTTTGAATGACAACGTGTTTTGTCGGGTCGTCAATTGCTGCCCAAATTTCATCGGAAGGATCATTCGCGCGCAGAGCTGCAGTCGGGCAACGATTAATACACTGTCCGCAATTAATACAAATCACATCTGCAAGCGGTTTGTTTAAGAATGTACTGATGTGTGTTTTCTCCCCACGGTCTACTGCTTCTAACACACCGACCTCTTGTAAGTCAATGCAAGTTCTAATGCATCGTTTGCATAGAACACATTTGTTCATGTCGCGAATTACCGAGTATGAAGATTTATCAACTTCATAACGCGGCTTATTAATGTGGCCGAATGTGTGATTATCAACGCCATATTCTCTAGCAAGAGATTGCAGCTCGCACTTCCCGTTCTTGAAACATGAATAACATTCCCCGTAATGTTCGCTAAGAAGCAGATCAATAATATTACGGCGGGCTTTGCGAACCATCGGTGTTGATGTTTTTATTTTTATAGGCGCAGTAATTGGATATGCACACGATGCTTGCAGTGTTCTCATTCCTTCAACTTCTACTACGCAAATTCTACAAACTCCTGCTACACACAAATCTTCGTGATGACAAAGTGTTGGAATACTAATGCCGTGCTGCTTACACGCTTCAAGAATTGTAGTGCCGAGCGGAATATTAACTTTCTTTTCGTTTATTTCAACGGTAACAGTTCCTCCTATTGCAGTTAAGTCTTTCGGTTTTTCAATTGTTAACGGTTTTTGACTAACCGGCGCTCTTAATTTGTCTTTACTTTCCATTGTGTTCTCCATAACCATTTATGTACCTGTCATTACCACAAAATATTTCTTCCTTAAAATTTTCTAGAATAGAAATGAATGAGTTCGGGCTCGATTGTCCCAATCCACATTTCGACGCAGCCTGCATCGTGCGTCCTAATTCTTTCAGTTGACTTACGTATGAGAACGTGTATGCACCTTTTTCAATCATCTCTATACCTTGCAGCAGTTTTCTATTTCCAATTCTGCACGGAGTACACTGTCCGCAAGATTCATCAACAAAGAATTCCATAAAGTTTTTTAGAATGTTCAGCATGTTTCTGTTTTCATTAAAGATCATGATTGAACCGCCGGTTGCCGCATCTTCGTAGGCAAGTATGCGGTTGAATTGCGATTTAGGAATGCAAATTCCTGAGGCACCACCAATTTGAACTGCTTTAGTATTTTTAGCGCCGACTAATTCAAGCAGCTCGGAAATTTTAGTTCCCCAAGGTAACTCGTAAACGCCCGGCTGTTTACAATCGCCAGAGACAGAAAACAATTTTGAACCTGTTGATTTATCGGTTCCATGTTTTTTAAACCACTCGCCGCCTTTTAAAACTATATGCGGGATTGATGCAAGTGTTTCAACATTGTTGACAATAGTTGGTTTGCCCATAAATCCAGTACTCACCGGATACGGCGGACGATTGCGTGCTTCTCCTCTGTTGCCCTCAAGAGATTCAATCAACGCTGTTTCTTCGCCGCACACATAAGCCCCGCTTCCCATTCTAATAATGATGTCAAAGTTGAATCCTTTCTTTCCAAGAATATTATTGCCGAGCAAATTATCCTTCCTCATTGCTTCCAGGTAATCATCCAAAGATTTTTTTATGTATTCGTATTCACCCCTCAGATAAACAATACCCTTTTGTGCGCCAAGTGTATATCCGGCAATCGTCATTCCGTCAAAAACCAACTCTGGATATTCGAGAAGAAGAACGCGGTCCTTAAAAGTACCCGGCTCGCCTTCATCTGCATTACAGATGATATATTTTTCATTTGAATTTGCTGCTGCAACAATCATCCATTTTGTTGCAGTCGGAAAACCTGCACCACCCCTTCCTTTTAATTTCGATTCGCGTATTTCAAACAAAATATCTTCTCGCGATTTTCCAATTGCTTCTCTAATTCCATCTCCTCGTTTGTATTCGGAAAATATCAAAGCGCCTTTTCGATTTTGCTTTCCCATAATTATTTCACCTCGCTAAGAATTTGGACAGCTTTTTCCGGAGTAACTTTAGAATAAACACGTTCATTAATTATCAAAGCAGGACTTTGATCGCACATGCCGAGGCAATTCACATATTCAAGAGTGAATTTATTATCCTTTGTTGTCTCGCCGAATTTAATTCCTAATTCACGTTCAATTGCGCGGGCAATATTTTTTTTACCTGCCAAATCGCAAATGATTGTTTGGCACAATCGTACTATGTTTCTTCCTTTAGGTTGTGTGTTCAAGAATGAATAAAACGAGATAACACTGAACACTTCAACAGGATGAATATCTAACAAGCGAGCAACTTCCTGCTGGGCAAAATCGGGAATGTGTTTGTGTTTTCTCTGAATATCTTGAAGGATAGGCAGTAGAGACGAACGCGAGTTGCCATATTTTGCAACAAGCTGTTCTATCTCTTCGGTCATTGTATTTTTTTCTATGACGAGCATTATTTTTTTACCTCCGCATGTTGCAGCAAATTTTCAACTTTGAAAACAAGTTCCTCCGGTGAAATTGGCTTTTCTACAAAATCATTTACAGGAACCATCTCGTTTTTGCCAAAGTCTAAACCGATCGCTTTTGAAATAGAAGTGTACATTAAAATTGGCGTTGTGATATTTTCTTTGCGGAATCGCTGTGCCAGAAAAAATCCATCATCCGGCTCATCCATCATTACATCCAAAATTATCAAGTCCGGTTTTTTCTCTTTAACAATTTTGTAACCATCGTTCGGATTATTTGCCGTGATTAAATTGAATCCTTTCGATTTTAAAACCAGACTGCTTGCGTCCAGAATATCAGGGTCGTCGTCAATAACTGCTATAAGTGCCATAACTTCCTCCTTGTTGGTTAATTAGTATTTATCGGTAAACAAATTGTGAATGTAGTTCCAATACCATAATCCGAATCAACTTCAATCTTACCGTGATATGAATCCACAATTCGTTTTACAATTGTCAATCCAAGCCCTGTGCCGCTAATTCCTCGCGTCTTTTCATTTTTTGCTCGGTAAAATTCGTTGAACAATTTTTCTTTTTCCTCCGGCTTCATACCAATGCCACTGTCTTTTACTTTTATCGTAACATAATTCTTCTGAGTGTTTACCTCGATAAAAATCTTTCCATCTTCCTTGTTATATTTTATTGCGTTGCTTAAAAGATTAGTTATGATTCGTGCAATTTCGTTTTGGTCTGCTTTTATTGTCGGTAAATCTTTCTCAATAATTGTTGCAATAGAGATGTTTTTTGTTTTCAAATCAAGCTCAAAAAGCTGAATTGTGTTTTGAATTACACCAGCTACACAAACGTATCCAATTTCTCTTTGTTTTGTTTTTAATTCCATCCGAGAAATTTCAAGAAGATCGTTCACAAGGTCGGTTAAACTTTTCAATCGAATAATCGAACGGCTCAAATAATCTTTCTTTTTTTCTTCTTCTATGAAGATAGAATCATCAAGTAAAATGTTTAGAAATCCTTGAACAGCCGAGAGTGGAGTTTTCAACTCATGTGCTACCATCGAAATAAATTGCGATTTGATTAACTCGATTTTTTTGAACTGTGTGATGTTACTTAAAATAATTACAACTCCGGCAATGCTGCCATCTAAATGTGGAACCGGTGTACATGCTGCTTCAATTACCAATTCGTT
>JBFLWC010000100.1:0-3843 GCA_040758415.1 Bacteroidota bacterium
ATATTTGTATGAGTTGTGCCGGGATTTACTTTCAGGTAACCGCTTTCATCCATATCGAGCACTCTTTTGAAAAGCGAAGTATTTGGTTGATGACCGATTGCCATAAAAATTCCATCAGCCAGAACTTCGAGGATTGAACCGTCTTTTGTATTCTTAAGAAG
The DNA here is from genome assembly GCA_040758415.1 of Bacteroidota bacterium. Classification (GTDB taxonomy): domain Bacteria; phylum Bacteroidota; class Ignavibacteria; order Ignavibacteriales; family Melioribacteraceae; genus Fen-1258. Next base: position 162 of record JBFLWC010000100.1, read on the forward strand.
TGCGCCTGTTACAAATTTCTTTCCTGCCTCTTCTTTACCAAAAATTTCCTGAATAACTGCGTTTGTTATGAATTTGATTTTCGGGTTTTTATTTGCACGGTCTATCATAATTTTTGAAGCGCGGAATTCATCGCGGCGGTGAACTATTGTAACTTCCGACGCAAATTTTGTGAGATAGATTGCTTCTTCCATCGCTGTATCGCCGCCTCCAACTACAAGAACTTTCAGACCTTTGAAAAAAAATCCATCGCAGGTGGCACACGCAGAAACACCGTAACCCATAAATTTCTTTTCGCTTTCTATTCCTAGCAGTTTTGCCGAAGCGCCTGTTGCAACGATTACTGCATCCGCAGTATATTTTTCATTTTCTGCTTTGATTACAAACGGATGTTGTGAAAAATCAACTTCCGTTACATTCTTAAAAAAACATTGCGCACCAAAACGCTGAGCTTGTTTACGCATTACGTCCATCAATTCCGGACCTTGAATTCCGTGCTCGAAGCCAGGGAAGTTTTCTACATCGGTTGTGATTGTTAATTGTCCGCCCGGCTGCATTCCTTCGAACACAACCGGATTAAGATTTGCGCGCGAGGCATAAAGCGCTGCCGTTAACCCGGCAGGACCCGAACCAATAATAATTACTTTGTGATGATTACTCTGCATCAATAAATCTCCAAAATTTTTCTATACAAAATTACCCAAACACTACGAATTTTTATAATGATAAGATAGATTTACTTCAGATTGGTTTCATTTCCATGCTGTGAAAGAAAATCTGCATTTCTTTTAAGCCCCCACAACTTTGCTCTTTTGATCGGACTTGTTTCAAATTTCTTTTTGAAATCTTCCTGGGTCATTTCAATAATTTCGTTGAGAACAATTTCTTTGTTCCCGTCCGGTTCGAAATCTTTTTCGCGGGTTTGGGTTGGAAATTTTTTGTTCCATGGACAAACATCCTGGCAAATATCGCAGCCGAAGAGCCAGCCGTCAAACTGATCCTTAAATTCATCCGGAATTTCTCCCTTGTTCTCGATAGTTAAAAATGAAATACATCTGTTCGCATCTACAACGTATTCATTAACTATGGCTTTAGTAGGACACGCATCAATACAAGCCGTACACGAGCCGCAGAAATCTGCAATAGGTTCGTTGTAATCGAAATCATAATTTGTTATTACCGTAGCAAGAAAAATCCAGCTTCCAATTTCACGTGTGATAATATTTGTATGTTTGCCCAACCAACCTATACCTGCGCGCACAGCCCATGCTTTATCCATAACCGGACCGGTATCAACGTAAGTCAAGCATTCAAATGCAGGGTCAATTCTTTTTAGTTCTTCTTCAAGCAGCTCGAGCTTTTCCCAAAGTATTAGATGATAATCTTTTCCCCACGCATAACGAGAGATTTTTCCAAATCCGTTTTTGTTTGTGTGATAATTATCTGTGTAATAATTCATAGCAAGTGAAATTACACTACGCGCAGTTGTTAAAATGTTCTTTACATCAAAACGTTTTTCAATATTGCGTGCCATATAATCCATCGAAGCGTGATAGCCAAGAGAGAGCCATTTTTTCAAGCGCCCGATTTCGTTCTGCAGAATATCGGCGCGTGCAAATCCTACAAGATCAAATCCAAGCTCTTTTGATTTTTCTATTACTATTTGGTTGGTTAGTTTCATTCTGAGTGCCTGAGAATTAATATATTTTTCATTCGCACTTCGTCTTTCGTACTTCGTCTTTCGTACTTCGTCTTTCGTACCTCGCCTTTCAATCTTTTCATCCGCCTTTGGCGGGTTCATCACCATTTCATTTTTTTCTGATGAACTTTGATATAAACATCATCTTCAACAAGTTTCACTTCGTATACATCCAATCCTTTTCTTCCATGCGCGAGGTTGCCGGTTTTTAATTCAAATTGCCAGCCGTGAACCGGACAAACAACTTTTCCTTCTTCAATAAAGCCATCGTAAATTAAGTGCGACTTTTGATGCGGACATATATTGTTCAGTGCATAAATTTTTCCATCTACCTTAAAGACAGCAATTTCAACATCGTCAACAAAAAATCTTTTACCAATTTTCTCTTTCAGACCCGAGTATTTGCAGACTTTAGAAAATCCATCAACAGTGTTCATTAAATCATCTCTGTAAAAACTTCATCAATAGAAAATCCTCTTTGGGATTCCATAACGGTTGCCATAATAATTTCCGGATCATGCTCAAAAAATAATTTCCAGTTTTGTTCAATTGCGAGCGGAAGAATTTTCTTTTTTTCTAGAACTGTAACTAAGGGCTGCAAATCGTAGCCCATCACATAAGGGATTGGAATATGGGATGCAAATGGAAATAGGTCGCCGCAATAAAGAACTGTGTTTGATGAATCGTGAATTTTTATCATTTGCTGGGAAAAAGTGTGTCCGTTTATAATTAGAAATTCAATCTCATCATCAAACGAAACTTCGCCTTCTATAAAATGAAGTAATCCCTCTCTGTGCAGCGGTATAAAACGATTTTGAATAAAACTTCCGCGGTCGCGTTCAGACGGTTCAATTGACCAATCAAAATGTTTTTTCTGCACATAGTATTTTGCATTTGGAAAAGCAGGTACCCAGTTGCCATCTTTCAAAATAGTAGAGCCGCCGGTATGATCGAAATGTAGATGCGTTAAAAGAACATCCGTTATTTCATCCGGCTTAATGCCAAGTTTTTCAAGTGATTTGAAGGATGTGTTTACGCTTTGATCCAGGCGATAAATTTGCTTGAACTTTTCATCCCAGTCGGTTCCTATACCCGTGTCAATCAAAATGATTCGCGAATCGCTTTTCAATAATAAGTTACGCGCGTTTAATGAAACTCTGTTTTGCTCATCAGCAGGGTTAAGTTTACCCCAGAGCGGTTTGGGAATTATTCCGAACATGGCGCCGCCGTCTAATCCGAACGAACCGGTTTCTACGGCATACAATTCGTATTTACCGATTTTCATCTTACATCTTTATTTTTATTTTACGATTGAGATCTTTTGATTAAAGTTACGAATAACCGAGGAATTTTTTATGAACAACAAAACAATAACAAAATTTGTTCACCAAATCATTCAGACTGCCTTTGGTCTTATAGTAATTGTTCTAATGTCAAATTGCTTAATTGACAACCCTATTCAAGCTCAATCAGAAAAAGAACTGAAAGTGATGACCTTTAACATCCGTTACGGAACAGCAAACGACGGAAAAGACAGCTGGGAGTTTAGAAAAAATAAGGTTGTTGGGGTTATTAAGAATTTTGGTCCAGACATATTTGGTTTGCAAGAAGCACTTCGATTTCAGATTGATGAACTTTTGAAACAAATGCCGGATTATGCGTACGTTGGTTTCGGGCGCGATGACGGCAAAACGGCAGGCGAACATTCATCTATCTTCTATTCAAAGGAACGTTTCCAGGTTGATTCGACACAAACATTTTGGTTTTCTGAAACGCCGGATGTTGTTGCTTCAAAAAGCTGGGGTAATAATATTACGCGCATCGCTACATGGGTTAGGTTACACGATAGACTTTCAGGCAAAACATTTTACGTCTTCAATGTTCATTTCGATCACGAATCGCAGACTTCGCGCCAAAAGAGCGCAGAATTGCTTGTGAAAAAAATTAGCGAAAAATCTTTGCCTATTATTCTTACCGGAGATTTT
>JBFLWC010000101.1:0-3277 GCA_040758415.1 Bacteroidota bacterium
TTATTTTAGCGCAGTAAATTTTTTTATTATTGATGGAAGAAAAATGAGCGAAGTAATAAATAACAGCAAAATTAGGGTTGAGATACTGAAGAAGTTACTGCTTGACCTTCACAACGGAATTTCTGTTGAAGAGACAAAATCGAAACTGAGCGACATGCTCGGCTCCGTTCCATACGGAGAAGTTGTTCAAGCAGAACAAGAATTGATCCACGGCGGGTTGCCGGCTGAAGAAATTATGAAGTATTGCGATCTTCATTCAGACGCTATGAAGGGAAAACTCGATTTGACTTTGACGCCTGCACCCGATGGTCATCCGGTTCATACATTTATGGAAGAGAACAAATCCATAATGCAAGAACTCGACAAACTCAAACACACTTACCATTATCTTCAAAACATTTCTCCGTCTGAAGATGCCGGCAAAACTCTTTTGGAAGTTAGAAAAATCTTCAATGCGTTGACCGATATTGAAAAGCATTACGTGCGAAAAGAAAATCTTGTTTTTCCGTTTCTTGAAAAGTACGAAATTACCGGCCCGCCAACAGTTATGTGGGGCAAGGATGATGAAGTGAGAACATTCATAAAATCATCGCTCAAACTTTTTGAAACAACTAACACTGCAACCGTTGAAGAACTTCTTGCATTTTTCGATTTAATGTTTAATCCTACAATCAAAGCGGTTGAAGAGATGATTTTTAAGGAAGAAAAAATTCTCTTCCCGATGTGTTTGGATACGTTTACTGAAATTGATTGGTATGAAATCTACAGACAATCCAACGCAATCGGCTATTGCCTGTTCGATCCTACAGTTGAATGGAAACCTAAAATTGAAATTCCTAAGGAAGAAAAGAATGTTGATAACGGAAGGGTTCAACTTTCAACCGGTTCGTTTACAAAAGAAGAACTCGAAGCGTTGTTCGGTGCCCTTCCGGTTGATATTACTTTTGTGGATAAGGATGATAAGGTCAGGTACTTTTCACACGGGAAAGAACGCATCTTTGAAAGAAGCAGGGCAATTCTTGGAAGGCAAGTTCAATTTTGCCATCCTCCATCAAGCGTCCACGTTGTTGAAAAGATCCTTAACGATTTTAAGTCCGGCAAACAAAACGAAGCAACATTCTGGATAAACTTTCATGGCAAGTTTGTTCATATTGCTTACTATGCAATGCACGATGCACAGGGGAAATATTTGGGGACGCTGGAAGTAACACAGGACGTTTCTCAATACAAGAAATTAGAAGGCGAACGCCGATTATTAACTTATGATAATTAGAAAGGAATTTTATGTCGTTACAAAATAAATTAAACATTACGCCGGATACAATCGTAGCCGACTTGCTGAATGTGTATCCGCAGTTAGAAGATAAGCTGATTGAAATTGCACCGGTATTTTCAAAACTAAAAAATCCCGTACTTAGAAAAACCATTGCAAAAGTAACAACGCTGAAGCAGGCAGCCGTTATCGGAAAAATATCTCTTGCCGATTTGATAAATATTCTGCGTAAAGAAGTGGGACAGGAAGAAGAGTTAATAAAAAATTATGGTGCGCCGGAAGTTGAGTTAAAACCGGAGTGGGTTACAAATGGAAAAATTAAAATTGAATATGACGCTTCGATTGATTTAGAACGCGGTGTGCATCCGGTTGCAAAGGTTTCCCAAGAAATTCAAAAGCTAAATGAGAACGAACTGTATCTTCTGCTTACTACATTCATTCCAGCGCCGTTAATTGAACTTGTGCGCAACAAAGGTTTTGAGACCTACACCGAAAAGTTGAACGAGCCCGCCTCGAACGACTCGGCAGCAGACAGGTCGGGCGGGCAAAATTTTGCAACCTACATTAAGAAGAAGTAACTCAATTGAATAAACTTAAAAACGGATTTATACAAATCTACACCGGCAACGGCAAGGGTAAAACAACTGCAGCAATCGGACAGGCAGTTCGCGCTGCGGGCGCAGGCTTGAAGTCATACATCATTCAATTCATGAAAGAGTTCCCGTACAGCGAAATTCAATTGCTTAAAAATTTGAACGCGTGGATTACGATTGAACAAACCGGTAAAGATGATTTTGTTTTAAGAAAAGAACCGCCGCCGCAGGATGAAATGGATAAAGCCAAACTTGCTCTTGAATTGGCAAAACAAAAAATGCTTAGCGGCAAATATGATTTGATAATTCTCGATGAAGTTTGCGTTGCAATTTATTTCGGTCTTTTTTCTGAAGAAGATGTTTTGAAATTTCTCGATGCCAAACCGAAAAATGTTGAACTGATACTTACCGGAAGATACTGCCCAAAAATTTTGATTGAGTGCGCAGACCTCGTTACCGAAATGAAAGAAGTAAAGCACTATTATCAGAAAGGAATTTTATCACGAAGGGGGATAGAATCTTGAAGCTGTTAGCGATTAGCTTTTAGCTAATGTCTAACGGCTATGCCGTAGACATCCCTTCGGGAAAAGCTAAAAGCTAACTGCTGAGTGCTTCCTTTGATACGCAAAATCCACAATCATTTTTAAGGTCTTTTTGTATGAGTAACCCGCATGTTTTGCAGAGCGCATGAATCCAGCACCTTCTTGTAAATCTGGATTTGGATTTACTTCCAGCACATAAAGTTTGTTATCCTCTTTTGAGAGCCGCATATCAACGCGCACATAATCTCTGCATCCGATTGCGCGGACACATTGCAAAGCTATCTTTTCAGCTTCATTGCGCGTTTCATCCGGCAGCACGGCTGGACAAATAGGAATTGTTTTGTGATACGCTTCGTGCATAGGGTCCCACTTTGCTTGAAAACTTACAATCGGATGTAAGTTTTCAGGCATTTTCGAAAAATCAATTTCACTAATCGGCAAAACAATAGGGTTTTTATCACCAAACACTGCTACGTTTAATTCTCTTCCCATAATAAATTCTTCAACAAGCGCGGGCTGTTTGAATGAGTTGAAAACATACTCAACCCGTTTTTTCATGGCATCAACGTTGTAGATAATTGCTTCGTTGTCAATTCCAACGCTTGCATCTTCCCACGCCGGTTTTACGATGAGCGGATATCGTAACCCGAGCCGGAACGAACGATCCATACTTTTTATAATTTTATAACGCGGCGTTCGAATTCCGACTGAACTCAAAATTCTTTTTGTGAGTGTTTTGTTTTGACACGTGCCAAGCGCCAAGGGAGGAGCACCTGTATACGTAACATTTAGCAATTCTAAAATTCCGGTAAAGCTCATTTCAAGCCGCGGTTGATCTTTGAACAGTTCGACTAAATTAAATACTACAT
>JBFLWC010000102.1:0-11998 GCA_040758415.1 Bacteroidota bacterium
CTTACCTAAAATCAAAAGCAAACCTGGAATATTTTAAGAACGCTTATGAAAGACAGAAATCGCTCATCGAACAAAATATAGGTTCGCAAAAATTTTTTCAAGAAGCAAAAGCCGAATATGAAAAAGCTCAAGCGGAATCTATTGCCGAAGACAAAAAAATACATTCTATCGGTCTAAGTCATGAAGACTTAATTGTAAATTCTTCGCCGGAACATACTGCAGGCTACTTACCAATCAAATCTCCAATTAACGGAATTGTTGCCGAAAGAAATGTTGTGATTGGACAGCTTGTTGATGCAACTACAAACGCATTTAAAATCATTAATATCACTTCACTTTGGGCGGATGGACAAATCTATGAAAAGGATTTAAAAAAACTGAGTGGTCCCGAAGGGATGTTTCACAAACCAAAAATAGAATTTACTACCACCGCTTATCCAAATGAAAAATTCAGCGGCACAACAATTCTTATCGGTCAAACCGTTGATGAACGCACAAGAACAATAAAATTCCGCGCGTCTTTGAAAAACAAGAACAATAAACTAAAACCGCAAATGTTCGGCGAGATGTTTATTCCGGTTACTGGAAGTGCAAAAGGAATTGTAGTTCCGAACGATGCTATTATAAAAGAAGGCGGCAAGAGTTTTGTGTTTGCAGCGTTAGACGATACAACTTTCTCAAAAAAAATAGTTGAGCTGGGAAATAATCTTGGTGATATGACGGAGATAGTAAGCGGACTGAGCGAAGGAGAAAAAATTGTTGTCAAAGGAGCTTTCTTCTTGAAATCCGAATTGATGAAAGAGATGATGAAGGAGAGTGATTAGATGATTGAAAGGATAATAAGGTTTTCGTTAAAACAAAAACTGTTGGTTATCTTCGCGGTGATTTTGCTGATTGCCGGCGGAACAGCTGCATTTAGAATGCTGCCTATTGACGCAGTACCGGATGTAACAAATATCCAGGTTCAGATTCTTACTAATTCTCCTACACTTGCCCCCGTAGAAATTGAACGCTACATTACATTTCCCATTGAAGTAGCTATGAACGGTATCCCGGGCGTTGAGCAAATTCGTTCCGTCTCAAAGTTCGGTTTGTCTTTAGTTACTGTTGTTTTTAATGACGATGTTAATATTTACTTTGCACGTCAGTTAGTCTTCGAGCGGCTGAACGTTGCATCTGAAAATATTCCGCCGGAACTCGGAAGTCCGGAACTTGGACCAACAAGCACCGGCTTGGGAGAAATTTATCAATACATCATCAGACCACGTGTCCCTTCGGGAAAAGACAAAACAAAGCAACAAGATTCAACAGCACTAATGGAGATGAGAACGCTTCAGGATTGGTATGCCAAGCGGCAGCTCCTCACTGTTCCAGGTATTAACGAAGTAAACAGTTTTGGCGGATTTGAAAAACAATATCAGGTTCTTATTGATCCGCAAAAACTTTTGAACTACAACTTAACTCTGCGCGAAGTATTTCAAGCCGTTTCAGAAAATAATGCTAACGCAGGCGGCGCTTACATCGAACACGCAAACGAGCAATATCTTGTGAGAGGTTTGGGGTTAGTTCAGACTACGGAAGACATAAAGAACATCATCATAAAAACCGGAGAGAATGGAACGCCGATTTATGTGCAAAACGTAGCCGATGTTAAATTAGGACCGGCAATTAGACAGGGCGCTGTTACAATGAACGGCGAAGGAGAAGTTACTGCCGGAATTACAATGATGCTGAAAGGCGAGAACAGCCGTGCGGTTGTTGATAGAGTAAAACAAAAAATAGAAACCGTAAGAAAAACTTTGCCCGATAGTGTAAAACTTGAACCGTTTTATGATAGAACCGACTTGGTAAATAAAACAATCCGAACTGTAGAAAAGAATTTATTGGAAGGCGGAATTCTTGTTATTTTAATTCTTGTTCTGCTCCTATTCAATTTACGCGGCGGGTTTATAGTGGCATCGGTAATTCCTCTTTCAATGTTGTTTGCTGTAATTATGATGGTTGCAAACGGCGTCTCCGGAAATTTAATGTCGCTTGGCGCGCTTGATTTTGGTTTGATTGTTGACGGCGCAGTTGTAATGGTTGAAAATGCAATCCGTAAACTTCATGAAAAGAAAGATGGAACAAGCAGCACGGAATCAATTTTAGAATCGGCTTTGGAAGTTGGAAGACCGGTTGTCTTTGCCGTTGGAATCATCATCATTGTTTATTTCCCGATAATGACTCTGACTGGCATTGAAGGAAAAATGTTTAAGCCGATGGCATACACTGTTACTTATGCTTTAATAGGCGCTTTGATTCTCAGCTTAACTTATGTGCCGGTTATGTCTGCTTTGATGTTCAAAAAGAAAGTTAAAGAAAAAGAAAGTCCAATTATAACTTATGTAAAAAAATATTATGTGCCTCTTCTAAAAAAAATCTTGAATAAAAGAATTGCTGTTGTTGGAATTGCAGCTGCTTTTGTTGCAATAAGTATAATCATATTTCCATTCCTTGGAAGCGAATTCATTCCTCAGCTTGACGAAGGCGCAATTGCAATTCAGGTATTAAGAATGCCAAGCGCATCATTAACAACTGCAATCGAAACATCAACAATGATCGAAAAAGAAATTCGGGAATTTCCGGAAGTTGATTATGTTGTATCAAAAACCGGACGAGCAGAAATTGGAACAGACCCGATGGGCGTTGAAATGAGCGACATCTTAATTGAGCTAAAACCAAAAGACGATTGGACAACCGGCAGAACAAAAAATGAATTGATTGAAGAGATGAGCAAATCGCTTACTTCAAAAATTCCAGGAATGGTTTTCAGTTTTTCACAACCGATTCAACTTCGTGTTGCCGAACTGATTGCCGGTGTTCGCTCGGATATTGCTATAAAACTTTTTGGGGAAGACTTAGACGTGCTGAAAGAAAAAGCAGAAGAGATTGCAGGAGTTGTTTCTAAAGTTGACGGTGCTGCAGATGTTAAAGTTGAGCAGGTAACCGGACTGCCGCAGCTTCAAGTAAAAATTGATAGAGGAAAAATTGCACGCTACGGAATTAATGTTGCAGATATAAATCAAATAATTGAAACAGCAATTGGAGGGAAAGTAGCCGGGCAGGTTTTTGAAGGAGAAAAAAGATTCGATCTTCTTGTAAGATTTAAAGAAGATGCAAGAAATAATATTGATGTAATAAAAAATATTCTTGTTTCGACTCCATCCGGTTCTAGTATTCCACTTAGTCAATTAGCCGATGTTTACGTAGAAGAAGGGCCCGCACAAATTAGCCGCGAGCATAGCCAGCGTAGGATTGTAGTTGAGCTAAATGTTAGAGAAAGAGACATTGGAAGTTTTGTAGCCGAAGCTCAAACTAAGTTAGATCAGTCGCTGAAAATTCCTGCCGGTTATTTTCTTGAGTGGGGCGGAACTTTTGAAAACTTGCAAAGCGCAAGAACCCGCTTGATGATTGTTGTTCCGCTTTCATTGTTCCTCATCTTCATTCTTTTATTTATGTCGTTCGGCTCTATAAGGAACGCACTTTTGATTTACACGGGAATTCCGTTCGCAATTGTCGGCGGTGTTTTCTCTCTTCTCGTTCGGGGGATGCACTTCAGCATTTCGGCGGGAGTAGGATTCATTGCACTTTTTGGTGTTGCAGTCTTAAACGGAGTTGTGATGGTTTCTTACATCAATCAACTCAGGCAGGAAGGAAAAAATTTGGACGAAGCAGTTATTCAAGGTGCAGAAACTAGATTACGCCCTGTATTGATGACTGCTCTTGTTGCATCGCTTGGCTTTGTTCCTATGGCGCTATCTCAAGGCGCAGGTGCTGAAGTGCAAAGACCTCTGGCTACTGTTGTTATCGGTGGAATAATAACTTCAACAATTCTAACGTTATTTGTTCTGCCAACTCTTTACAAATGGTTTGAAAAACGAAAAGAAGAGAAGCCCCTCTAAATCTCCCCCAAGGGGAGACTTTAGGGACTACCTTCTGTAGTAAAACTGTGGATGGAATATGAAAAATGTAATAACTAAATCAATAGTAAAATGTCCTTACTGTGGATTTGAGAAAGAGGAAGAAATGCCTCTCTACTCGTGTGTTCATTTTTATGAATGCACCTCTTGTAAGAAAATATTAAAACCGAAAGAAGGTGAATGCTGTGTCTTCTGTTCTTATGGAAATGTTAAGTGTCCATCAAAACAAGTGGAAAAATAATATTAAATAAATCGTTAAAGGAAAAAGTATGAAAGAGATAAAAGCAATAATTCAACCGTTTATGCTAACAAAAGTAATAACAGCTCTTCGTAAAATTGAGGAGCTTCCGGGAATAACTATTTCTGAAATAAAAGGATTTGGAAGAAGCAGAGGTAAAGGTGCAAAAGAAAAAGTGTCTGATGAATTTATCGAGTATGTACCTAAAGTAAAAATAGAAATTGTTGTTAAAGAAGAAATGGTTGAAAAAGTTCTTACAACAATTCAAGAAAACGCGCACACAGGTAATCCGGGAGATGGCAAAATATTTATCTCTTGTGTTGATAATATTGTGAGAATAAGAACAAATGAAAGAGGCGAAGGAGCTATTTAGCTCCCTTTGCTTTTTTATATTAAGCGGAGGATAAATATGAAAAGATTTCAAAAATTTATATTACCCGGGCTGTTATTCGGCTTGGTCTTTATAATTTATTATTCTTATTTCTCTCCTCAAAGAGGATTGGGTTCGTTCAATGATATTGACCCCGACAGCCATGCACAAAAAGAAATAAAAGTTAAACTGTTAATACAGGATGGATTTGAAAAAGGGAGCGGTGGTGCAAAGTTTCTTTTTTATGTTCAAGATAGAAACGGAAGAAAAGTGATGGTGGAAACAAGCAAAGCTCTGCCTTCAGGGTTTGAGCAGGCAGAATTCATTACATTAGTAGGGCATTTTCACCAGGAAATTTTTGAAGCGGCTGAAGTTATAATTGAATAATGAAAAAGAAAGTCCCCGAAAATTCGTAATTGTCATATTGCTAATGCGAGGAACAAGACGTCGGAAGATGCGAGATATAAGAAGTTAGTTTATCATCAGTCATTTATCATTCGTACTTCGTACTTCGTATTTCGTACTTCAGAAGAGTGGTCTCTAAAAAGTCATAACAATTGTAGGCAACGTAAATGAAAAAATATCAATTAAAAAATATAGACTGTGCATCTTGCGCGGCAAAGATAGAAGAAGGGGTTGCAAAATTAGAGCAAGTTAAGTTTGTCTCTGTGAATTTTGCTAACTCAACTTTACAAATTGATACGCCAGATATAGAAGAGGTAAAACAAAAAATCAAAGAGATAGAGCCGGAAGTTGAAGTTGTGGAAAGCCCATCCCCAGCCCTTCCCAAAGGGAAGGGAGTAGAAGATAGCGTTCATTCAGAACCGGAAAGTCTATGGAAAGAAAATAAGACCGAGCTGATAAAAATCTTTCTTACACTTTTTCTCTTAGTTGTGGGTTTAATTTTCGAGAAAGAAATTCATAGCACTCCTTACCGGATTGCTGAGTACATGGTGTTTATCTCTGCTTATTTAATAAGCGGATGGGGAGTTTTAATTGGAGCTGTAAGAAGTATTATAAAAGGAAAAGTTTTCAACGAACATTTTCTTATGACGATTGCAACCGGCGGTGCTCTACTAATTGATGAAATGCCGGAAGCAGTAACGGTTATGTTATTTTATGTTATCGGAGAATTATTTCAGAATATTGCAGTTAACCGCTCGCGTAAATCTGTTAAAGCATTGTTAGAAATAAGACCGGACTATGCAAACATCAAAATCAATGGAGATATTAGAAGAGTCTCACCAATCGAAGTTGAGCCCGGACAAATAATAATTGTGAAACCGGGAGAAAAAATTCCTTTAGACGGAATTATAAAAGAGGGAAATTCTTTTGTTGATACTTCAGCACTTACCGGCGAATCTGTTCCAAGAGCTGTAAAAGAAAATGAAAAAGTTTTAGCCGGTATGATAAATGGAACATCCCGACTTGGTGGGGACAAGAGCGGGCTGCTTACAATTGAAGTAACAAAAGAATTTGGCGAATCTTCCATCTCGAAAATTTTAGAATTAGTAGAGAATGCAAGTAGCAAAAAGGCAGAGACAGAAAAATTCATTACCAACTTTGCAAAATACTATACGCCGGTAGTAGTGTTTGGTGCGTTGCTGCTTGCACTCATTCCACCTTTGTTTTTTACGGGACAAACTTTTACCGACTGGATTTACAGAGCGTTGGTAGTGCTTGTAATTTCTTGTCCGTGCGCTTTGGTAATCAGCATTCCGCTAGGTTACTTCGGAGGAATCGGCGGCGCTTCAAGAAGAGGAATCTTAATAAAAGGTTCCAACTATTTGGATGCACTTACAAAAGTAAAGACTGTTGTATTCGATAAAACCGGAACTCTGACAAAAGGCGAATTCAAAGTGTCCGAAGTTGTGGTGAAGAATGGGTTTGAAAAAAATGAACTGTTGAAGATAGCGGCTTATGCTGAGTCTCATTCAAATCATCCTATTGCAAAATCTATAATTGAAGCTTACGGGGAAGAAGTGAATCAGTTATCTGTAAATGATGTTCAGGAAGTAAGCGGAAAGGGAATTAATGCAAAAGTAGATGGTAAAAGAGTTACGGTAGGGAATGATAAACTTCTTCATATAGAAAATATTAAACACGATCTATGCGAAGTAGAGGGGACTGTTGTTCATATTGCCATTAATTCGGTTTATGCCGGGTATATTGTTATTTCAGATACACTGAAAAGTGATTCAGAAGAAACGATCAGTTTGCTCAAAGAAAAAAATATTAACACCGTTATGCTTACAGGCGATAACAAAACGGCGGCTGTATCCTTCGCAAAGAAATTAGGAATAGACAAATTCTACACTGAATTACTTCCGGAGGATAAAGTAAATCATATAGAAAAAATTATTTTATCTTCTCCTAAAGGTAGTAAAGTCGCTTTTGTGGGTGACGGAATAAATGATGCGCCTGTTATTGCACGTGCCGATGTTGGAATAGCAATGGGAGCTCTCGGTTCAGACGCTGCTGTTGAGACTGCAGATGTTGTTTTGATGACAGACTCACCTTCAAAAGTTGTAACTGCAATTGAAGTTGCAAAGCGAACTAGAACTATAGTCTGGCAAAATATCGGCTTTGCTATGGGAGTGAAATTATTTTTTATTCTCCTTGGAGCATTCGGAATAGCAACTATGTGGGAAGCTGTATTTGGAGATATGGGTGTAGCTGTATTGGCTATCTTAAATGCGATGAGAGTGATAAAATGAAGCGAAGTTAAAGTGCTGTTGAGAGGTTGATCTTTAATGCAGCACGTTCTCATTAATGCCTTTACTGAGATTTGAACAGCTCGTAATGTTTTTAACTACATATGCGCCTTTATAATGCGAAATAAAGTTTTAAGTAAGATTTTGGAGTTGACAGAAAATGAATTGCAAGCCGTGTTGAAACAAGCAAGACACCTTGAGCTTTGTAGAGACGTTGCATGCAACGTCTCCTGAGTTTCACCCTTGGAAAATTCGAGAGTAAAAAATGTTGATTTTATTTTCTTTTGTACACTTTATGAGTTGTTGTGTCATACTAAAAAATATTTGGTGCTAAATGTTGAAAGTCAGGAAATATACTCCGCTTTGTAGAGACGTTGCATGCAACGTCTCTACGGAGAATTTTACTTCGTAATTGCCGGGCAACTTTTATTCATTAATCCCGCTGTGCGGGATTGCAATTTCTCTACTAAGGATATCGTAAACTTTTAATGTTACAAAGCTCGTCTGTGGAATTGACAGGATCAAAACAAGCTGTAAAAGTTTGTCAGCCCATTCCTTTGGCATTGCTACTATATGGGAAGAGATAAGGGATGGGCTGAGGGCTTTTACTCCGTCATCAAACATGCAATTGCAGCGGTGTTTACAATATCATCAACGCTGCAGCCGCGGCTGAGATCGAAGAACGGTTTTTTTAATCCTTGATTGATAGGACCAACAGCTTCAGCTTTACCGAGACGCTGTGCAATCTTATAACCAATGTTACCGGAATTCAGATCGGGGAAAACCAAAACATTTGCACGTCCGGCAACTTTACTACCCGGTGCTTTTTTTCTTCCAACACTATCAACAATTGCAGCATCGAATTGTAATTCTCCGTCAACAGTTAAATCCGGTCGTTTTTCTTGAACGTATTTAGTTGCTTGCCGAACTTTATCAATCAGTTCGTGTTCGGCGCTTCCTTTAGTTGAGAAAGAAAGCATCGCGATGTATGGTTCTTCGCCGGTAAGTTTTTTATGATTGTCTGCTGTCGCAATAGCAATGTCTGCAAGTTGTTTTGCATCCGGATTAGGGTTGACTGCACAATCTGCAAAGCTATAAACCGCATCGGGAAAGACCCCTGCCTGCCGGACAGGCAGGATTAAAAAGAAACTCGATACAATTGAAATTCCTTCCTTCATTCCTATACAAAAGATTGATGCGCGCATAACATCTGCAGTTGTAGCAACTGAGCCAGAGACACTTCCGTCAGCCATTCCTTCACGCACCATCATTGCACCAAAAAAAAGATCGCGTCTTATAGTCTCGCGTGCTTGTTCAATTGTTACACCTTTATGTTTGCGCAAGTTGAAAAAATAATTTGTGAAGTCGCTCAGTTTATCACTCTTATCCGGATCAATTATTCTGATGCCTTGAAGATTAACACCAAATTTTTTTGCGTCACTTCTAATTTTGTCTTCACTTCCAAGTGTAATAACGGAAGCAATTTTTTCATTTGTTAAAATTTCTGCTGCTTTCAAAACCCGTTCATCGTGAGATTCAGGAAGAACAATCGTTTTTTTCTTTTGAGCTGCTTTTGCTCTGATCTGATTCAGTAACTCATTTTCTGCCATAAAATTATTCCACAATTGTTAAAAATTTCTTTACAAATATATCGAATTTCATATCGTCTAAAGTACGAGAGACGAGGTACGAAGTACGAGGTACATAATTCTTATTTCTCCGTAAGGAGTCTTTTCCCGTAGGCACGAAGGACTTCCTACAGAGGATCACTTCGGGACGGACTTATTTCTGAATTCTTATTCAACTCTCTACACTCCTCATAAAGATATAATCAATATTTTTCAACATTTTTTGCGGATTAAAAATCTCTTCAAGTTCGGCAGACGACAAAATTTTTTGGACATATTCATATTTTGCAAGTTCATCTCTAAGATTTTTTAATGGATCCTGCCACACATTCATAGCTGCATCCTGAACTGCCTTATATGCCTCTTCGCGTGTCAATCCTTTTTCAACGAGCTTAAGAAGTACTGCCTGTGAAAAAATTAATCCGCGTGTGAGATTCAAGTTTTTCAACATATTTTCGGGATAGATGATTAGCCGATCCACTAATTTAATTGCAAGATTCAGGGCATAATCCAGAGCAATGCAGCTATCGGGAATAATAACGCGCTCGACTGATGAATGAGAAATGTCCCGTTCGTGCCAGAGCGAAACGTTTTCTAAAGCAGCTATTGAATTGCTTCGAAGTAATCGTGCGATGCCTGTAATTCTTTCGCTAATAATGGGGTTTCTTTTATGAGGCATTGCAGAAGAACCTTTTTGACCTTTCGAAAAAAACTCTTCGGCTTCAAGAACTTCTGTGCGTTGAAGATGGCGGATTTCAACTGCAATTTTTTCAAGTGATGAACCGATAATAGCAAGTGTAGAAAGAAACTCTGCATGACGGTCTCTTTGAACAACTTGAGTTGCAACCGGTTCGGGTTTCAATCCAAGTTTTTCACAAACGTATTCTTCAACTTTTGGAGAGAGATGTTCAAAAGTTCCTACGGCTCCAGAAATTTTTCCTGTGCCGACAGAATTTATGGCGTGTTCGAGCCGATCAATATTGCGTTTGGCTTCTTCAAACCAGAGAGCAAATTTCAACCCCATCGAGTAAGCTTCTGCGTGAATACCGTGACTTCTTCCAACACAAATTGTTCTTTTATGTTCAAGTGCTTTTTTTCTTAGAACAATTTTTAGTTCGTTCAAATCTTTGAGCAGCAATTCGCCTGCGGCTTTCATTTGATAGGCGAGCGCAGTGTCGAGAACATCGGAAGAGGTCATTCCGTAATGAATATGCCGGGATGCAGGTCCAACATACTCTGCTACATTTGTTAAAAAAGCAATTACATCATGTTTTGTAGTTTCTTCAATTTCTAAAACTCTTTTTAGATTAAAATCCGCTTTCGATTTTATTTCTTCAAATTCTGTTCGAGGGATTTCATTCATCAGTGCTCTGGCTTCGCAAGCAAGGATTTCAATTTTCAGCCATGTCTCTAACTTGAATTGATCATTCCAAATCTTGCCCATCTCCGGACGGGTGTAACGTTCAATCATTATCTTTTCTCCAGTTTCATTTTTATAATTTGCTCGCGTCCATCACGAAGTATTTTTATTTTTATTTCATTTCCCGTTCTAAATTCTTGAAGTATACCGATCATTGCATTTTCATCGTTGATGCGGAAATCATTAATGCCGGTGATGATATCTTCAACTTTCAAATTGGCTTTTTGAGCCGGAGAATTTTTTGCAATCTCCGTTATAATAACCCCGCGCGAGGATTTGAGGTTGTATGTCTTTGCAATAGATTCATCAATTGTAAGAATGCTCAATCCGGTCCAGAAATCCCGGTCAACTTTTCCTTTCTCTTTCAACTCGTTAATAACTTTTTTTAATTTGTTGACCGGAATTGCAAAGCCGACACCTACATTACCTGAAGAACCCTGGGCTGTGTAAATTAAAGTATTCATACCTATCAACTCGCCTACTGCATTTACAAGCGGTCCGCCGCTGTTGCCGGAGTTAATTGCTGCATCTGTTTGAAGCATATTAACATAGTAGCGGTTATTAGCTGAGCCAAGGTTCATTCCTATAGCGCTGATAACTCCCACAGTAACGGTTGGTTTATCGTTTATAGCAAACAAACCGAACGGATTTCCAAGAGCAATTACCCATTCGCCCGCCATAATGTCATCAGAATTTCCGAGTGGAATGTAGGGAAGATTCTTTGCATCAATCTTCAGCAGGCAAATATCTGATATTGGATCGGTGCCAACAAACTTTGCGTTATACTGGCTACCATCTGTTAATGTTACTATTGCTTCAAGTGCGTTTCCGGCAACGTGGTCGTTTGTCAAAATATATCCGTCCGGTGAAATTATTGTGCCTGAGCCCAAACTTTTTATCCGCTGATTATATACACGATCTCCAAACCAATAACGATAAAATGGATCCATACTAAAAATGTCTCGAACCTGACGAATTTCTGTTACATTAATCCCAACAACAGCAGAACTAACTTGTGCGACAGTTTTAGTTATAACATTATGCCGCGAGTCGTTTATATCGTAGTTGGCTTGCTGTCTTTGAAGATAATTTGATGCGGATGAATTCAATATAGAACCGACTGAAGTAAATTTATTGTCTGAATCATTTTTTATTGCCATCGAAAAGAATATTGCAGCAACAACTAAAGTAACTGCAGCCGAAAGAACAATTGATTTAATCCTATTCATCTTTCTAATCCTTTTTAGTTGGTGATTGGTTATTAGTTTTTATTTTTCTTCATTCCATCCCACCAAAAAGACGGCGGGCAAGCTTTCCTTCCGTCAGCTGACGGATTGAGCGCAGCAATTCTTTCCATTGACGAAGCCGTCTCTTCGGAGGTTGTCTCAAAAGTAATTATTTTTTCAAAATAGCACGCGGATGACACAGATTATAACTGATTTACACGGATTTCACATTTGAAAAATTACTTTTAAGACAACCTCCTTCGGGACTTTCCTTCCATTACTCATAACAAATTTACAAAATTAGTAGATGGTAATCAGTAACTCATCTTACGCAAAGAAAAGGAGATGAAGTAAAATTCCAAGAATCAAATTACAAATAACAAACAAATCTCGAATTCCAATTACCAAAAACCCCATTTCCTAAAGAAATTGGAATTTGAAAA
>JBFLWC010000103.1:0-4596 GCA_040758415.1 Bacteroidota bacterium
CAAAAACGATTTTTAACTTTTTCCTTATATAATATAGTGAATTACACAAATAAGAGAAACAAACGGAAGCTATGCCGCTTCCGATTGTTCGATCACTTCAGTTTGAGAAATATCAAAAACAGTAGCAGAGAAAAAACGAACATATTCATCATCAGAAACCATTTCAGCATTTTCAGCATCATTATTCTTTGATGGAACCAGGATTAAAAACCCGTGTTCACCTTTACGAACAATTCTTCCGGCTTTCTTCCATTGTTGAAACCCACCGACAACAGTAAAATTAATTTCACTTTGTGCAACAAGAAAACATTGATTATGTGGTGTGAGTAAATGCCCTTCAACTGTAGCGATGCCATATTTTTCTGCGATGGCTTGGCGTTGTTCTTCCGACATTTCGAAAAGAGTTTTACGAATACGAATAATCTTTTCTTTTTTCTCTTGCCGTTTAATTTGTTTTTGTTCATCTGATAACATAGCGATTACTCCTTTATGATTTGTTAAGTGATTTGATAAAAGCGTGCATGAAAGTTTGTGCAGCTGTTAGCGAAGAAAAACCGTAAGAATGTAACGCACCCTTAGGAGCGAAGATATTGACCGAGTATTTTTCTTTTACCTGGATAAGCCGCACCAAAAAACCTTTATGCCTTTTAGAATAATGAACGATAACCGATGCCACGACACACCTTTTACGCTGTTAAAAAAAACTATTTTGCCCGCTTAGATGATGTCTTGCGAAAAACTGGCTGGTTACCATGATGGTGTAAGTAAAGATGATAAGTCAAGGCAAGGGCGCAGTATTGCCCGCTTTTTAACGAGGTACGAGTGAAAAAAGCAAGGGCAAGACAAGTTTCATATACCCTTGCCCCGACCGGCTGATAAGATTCGAATAACACTAAGCTTGTTTATCGGTGGGCAAAATAAATTTTCTATTAGCTGAACGAAGAGAAGCGAACAATTCGGAAAGATTGTAAAAGCAATTTATGAGTTTGGAAATTGGCACATTCCCGATTAAATCGGGATGTGAGCAAGAGACAAACGAATAATTTGCTTCATTGTTTTGTGAGGGAAATAGTTTTGAACCTACCTGTCCGGTAGGCAGGCGTACTTGGTGAAAAATTATTGACCGAAATGGAAGTAGATCCTTCTTTTCATATGGAAAGGTTTTGGGATTGGGAGGCGAAGGCGCGGGTTTTGGTCGTGGCGAGATTTTTGGCAAAGGTGAGATAATTTTTTTAGCCGAAACAAGAAATGGTGAAACGTTTTGCTTTTTGTGAGAGAAGCGAAATCAATGAGCGGAACGAACAATAAGCAGTGGAACGATTATTTTTTGTTGAGGCGTTAAGAAAAAATTACTCGCCTTTATTACAAAAAGCATGACACATTCAAAACCCGTGACTGAGCCGATCCGTTTGTGGAATGTATTAGAATTGAGAAAGGGTTGTCCGCCTCCGGCAACCCTTTCTGAATTAGGTTAGTTGATTTTGGTGAAGGTGGAAGAGTTCTGGACGACTTTTCCATCTGCGGTTTTGGTTACGACACACATATACAAAATGCTATGCTGATACTTCGCTGCAATGTTCTTCTGTGTTGCATTCAGCTCGAGTTCAAGATCATATGTCTGAGCGAAGTTGTGTGCAGCAACTTCTTTTGAGAGTGAAATGATCTTGTATGGTTCGTCTTCTGCATTTGCCGGGTCGTGGTAACAGACAAGAGCATTTGCAGAAAGATTTACTTCATCCGCTCCGAATACCGATGCTGTATTCAAAATCGGGATGGTTGCAGTGACTTTGTCTGCTGCAACAGCAGCAACAGCAATCTGCAGAGGAAAACCTTCAGGAGAGAGAATGTTGTTCTCGGTTGGTTTGTCTGTTGCAGAATGAGCGAAGTTATTCTGAAATACTTCGTTGAAAACTGAACCGGCAATGTTCTTCACTTTCTTCCAGATTGAAACGAGAGATGCAAGGGCAAGAACAGCGCTTGCAAATTTTGCAGTGACGGAAAATTTCTGACGAACTTCCAGGACAGCCGGTTCTTGACTTGCATTGAAGCTGGAAGGACGAGCTGCAAGAATGGTTCTTCCATCAACTGTCCGCGCGGAAAGGTTGCCAAGCTTTCCGGATAAATTACCGATGACATTTCCATTTACGATAGCCATGGCATTACCTCAATTATTAGTTATGAATTATGAGTTATGAGTTACTTAAATACACTGGCAATTTTAGAGCATTAAAGAGACTGGTTCACTGTAATAATGGGAAAGTACACTTCGGCAAGCTCAGTGCAGGTTTTCGACAGAGAACAGTATTGAAGAATTGAAGCGGTTAGAAAAAAGGAAAATATTGGAAATTGGATTTAATGTGTAGCTATGGCTTGGCAGTGGCTTGTTACAGGCTTGTTAGGGGCTTGTTTGATGAGGGAAAAGAAACGGGCTTATTTTTTCTTTTTCGGAACAGGATTGTATTAACGGAATCGTAGCATAAATTGTACTTTTCAGAAAGTTGAAAGATTGATTCGATCTGAGTATAGCTCTTACGCAATTCAAGGTATTCAGATTTGATTTGCAGATTTCGAAGGACCAATTCATTAATTAAGCCGTATGATTGGAATTCTTTAATAAATGGATTAGTTAGAAGTTTGGCAATATTGAATTGAGAATTATTCATTACTCCAAATACCAAGTTTATTTTTTCTTGCTGTGTTACGAAGATTATAAAACAAAGCGTAGTAATGTTTTTCTTTTGTGTAATAACTGATTCTTGCAAGTCCCGCTTTTAATAATTCAGCTTGAACAAAAACTGAGTCTTTTCCATTTGAATCAGTTAACCAAACATACGCAAGTAACCTACCGAAAATATCAAACGCTCTTCCCTCGAAAACGAGTTTAACAGTTTTGTGGTTGATTAGTGATTTTGTTTTTGCAGCTGCTTCATTTCCGTAAGGTTCTGCAGGTTTATTAAGTCTGGAAATCTCCGGACAATTAACCCCCAGCATTCTTACATGCTGCGAGTCCGAAAGTACAAAGGTATCTCCATCAATTACGCGGGATACAAAAACTATTTTAGAATAATTATACGGATACGCGAAATTTGGGTTTTGACCTAGCAACTTTGTTGAGAGTAAGATTAAGAATATGAGCAAGAGCAAGAATAATTTAGTTTTCATAATGACTTTTCTTTTTTGGTAAAATTTAATTTAAGTATGAGAAGAGTTCAACGCTCGATGTTTATGATTTATTTTCTTTTGTTTTCAACCCCCTCTGTATCTCCCCCTTTAATCAATGGGGAGAGTTCTTTTTCATATTGGCGCGAATGGAGGGTGTGCGGCATAGCCGCCACCCGGAACAAGCGACAGAATCACATGTAAGCGAAACGTAGGCGTGTCGAGGAACGAGCCGCCGAAGTGAAGCAATGATGAGGCGACACAGTATTCTTTTGTGCCGAGTTTACATAAGGCAACATTATGCTGATACGATAGAACCCGCCCAACAGGATGGCGGGCGGGCTTCATAATTTTTTTGTTGGGACTGCCCAAAGCTATTAGCATAATGTTTCTTATGTAACACTGGCTGTCACATGTTGACCCCGTGAAATATCAATAGCGCTCTCCTTCTTAAAATATTTCACGGGGCAAGTTGAGCTGAGACCCTCACAAAAGGTTGCTTACCAATCCCGAAACAAGTTCGGGACAGGTTCCATCATTTCTCTGATGTAAGGTGAATTACAGTGGTTCCTTTCGATAAAAGTAAGAAGTTAGACGTGAGACGATAAGGAATATAAAATGAAATTATCAGAAAACACCTCGGCAAAACTCAGTGCAAGTTTTTACCTCAATGAATTTACGATTAGCCAAGAAGCGGAAAGACATGGTTACAGAAATGAACCGAATGAAAAGCAAATCGAGAATTTGAAATTGGTTTGTGTAAATGTTCTACAACCTCTCAGAGAAATTATTGCTGTTCCGATTTTTATTAACTCGGGTTTTCGTTCTTTTGATGTTAATGCCGCTGTCGGTGGGAAATTCAATTCTCAACATCTCGAAGGAAAAGCAGCGGACTTCATTGTTCCGTCCATGAACTTGGTAGATGTATTCAACATCATCTTGCAAAAATCATCATTCGATCAATTGATTTATGAATTTGGAAAATGGATTCATGTTTCTTGGAATGGTGAGAAAAACAGAAATGAAGTTTTGTTGTCGAAGAAAGTTTACGGCAAAACTGTTTATGAAATCGTGAAAGGTGAAAAGCTAGAAGTGAGTGGATTGTCGTGAATGAAAATATTTATTTGTGGATTATCGGTGGACTTTTGGGCTTGGTGAACATGTTATTCTGGTCCAGGATAAAAAGAATTGAGAAGGAAGTTGATGAAACGAAAAAGAAATCATTTTCGATAGAGAAAAATTATTTGTCCAGGTTTGAGGATCTGCATAATAAGTTGAGTGAGGTTGAGAAAAATATCATCAAAGAAATTTACAGTATTAAAGCCCTCACCCAACCCTCTCCCAAAAGGAGAGGGTAATTATTTAAATGGATTCCGGCTAAAGACATGCCGGAAGGACAAAGGAGGAAATTATGGGAGTTTTAGATTTTTTAAGCGG
>JBFLWC010000104.1:0-3093 GCA_040758415.1 Bacteroidota bacterium
AGTTGAAATTGATGACCGACCAGCAACCTGAAAATAAATCAATCATAACGCGGAATGAAATCTATCTTGTTTTATCTTTTTTTGGATTTGTTCTTTGCCTTCTTCTATTCACTTTCTTCGCCCCTAACTATTACAAACAAGAAGAACCGATTTTGGTTGATATTAGGCGTAAACAAACTTTCACCGAGATAATTGATACACTTTATGCACGCCGGATAATTCCGAACAAAACCAACATGAAGATAATTGCATTTATCTATGGCGCCGAAAAAAAAATTAAAGCCGGCAGATACAGCATTCCCAATGGTTTAAGCTATGTAAAATTGGTTGAGCTGCTTATCGAAGGTTCGACTATGTCTCAAGTATTAGTTACTCTTCCCGAGGGCATTTGGCAAAGTGAGCTTGCAAAGAAGTTACAAGAAAATTTAGGAATTGATTCATCAAAAGTAATTGAATTGAGTAAAAGCAGGTCATTTCTAAGTTCACTTGGATTACGCGGTGATAACATCGAAGGATATTTATTGCCCGAGACTTATTATTTTAATCCGGACAACACTGCAGAAGAAATTTTACGGAAACTAAAATTACAGATGGATAAATTTTTTACTCCTGCCATTGAACAACGAATGAAAGAGTTGAAGATGACAAGGCATCAGGTTCTTACGCTGGCATCAATCATAGACGGCGAATCTAATCTTGTTAGCGAATTTAAAACTATCTCCGGCGTTTATCATAACAGATTAAAAAGGGGAATGGCGCTCCAAGCAGATCCGACAGTTCAATATTTAATTCGTGATAAAAGGAAGAACAAAATCTTAACTAAAGATTTACAAATAGATTCTAAGTTCAATACATACAAATATCCGGGGCTCCCTCCGGCGCCAATCAACAATCCTGGCAAAGATGCAATTATGGCTGCCCTCTATCCCGAGAAGCATAATTATCTTTACTTTGTTGCAAATGGAAACGGCGGACATGTTTTTTCCGCAACATTTAATGAGCATGAACAAAACGTTATGCGGTATAGACAATGGCGCAGAAATCAAAATTAATTTTTAAGATAATCGCATTCGGCATAATTCTATTTTTTACAAGATGTGCAAGCCAGATGCCGCCCGATGGAGGTGAAGTAGATAAAATCCCTCCTAAAATAATTGAATTGTTTCCGGAGAATGGGACTACAAATTATAAGGATAATTTTTTTGAAATTACTTTCAGCGAATATGTTGACAAAAGCTCGGTTAAAGAAGCAATTTTTATCTCTCCTTTTCTTCAAAAAAAAGTGGAGTACGATTGGAGCGGCAGAACACTCACCGTTTATTTTAACGATACACTCAAACAAAATACAACTTACACAATTACCATCGGTACCGATGTAAAAGATATTAACAACGCAAATAAAATGGCAGAGCCGTTTTCATTTGCATTCTCCACCGGAGATAAAATTGATAAGGGAAAGATAAGCGGGAAAATTTATAATGCAGACCCGGACGGCGTGATGATTTTTGCATACCGAAACAATGAAAAGGAAATTGATCCGGCTCAACAAAAACCGGATTATCTTTCACAAGTCGGGAAAAATGGAAAGTACACGCTGCTTGGCTTAGGAGATGGAAGTTATTCTGTATTCGCAATCCGCGATAAACTCCGCGACCTTAAATATCAAAAGAATGAAGATGAATTTGGAGTGCAATACAAAAGAATCGCGTTGGATGATAAAGTTGATGAAATTAATAATGTTGATTTCTTTTTGACAATTGAAGACACGATTGCACCAAAAATTACAAATGTTCTGATGAAAGATCGAAATCATTTGATTGTTGAGTTCGGTGAAGCTGTAGACAGCACAAAAATTTTCGGCTCAAACTTCTTTGCACTTGATACTATAAAAAATAAAAAGGTACAGATAAAATACTTTTACAAAGGCGATGCTAAAAGAAATCAATTTTACCTGGCATTTACAGACACTCTTGAAGAGAGAGAGGATTGGGTTCTTGTCTCTAATGGGATTCCTGATTTGAAAGATAATCTTTCGGCTGTAGAAAAAACTCCATTTTCTGTTAAGAACGACCGCGATACATTTGCCGTAAAATTGTTAAGAACTGCCGGAGATTTACCCGGTGATAAAGTTGATTACGAGGACCCAAAAATAATTATGGCTTTTAACGGTGCAATTGATTCCGCAATAATTAAAAACAAATTGAGCATTCAAGATGCAAAGGGGAACAAACTTGATTTTTGGGGCTCCTCCGTAAAGAGTCCTTCGGACATCCCTTCGGGAGAAGTAAATCGTTTAGATGACGCATTGTTCAGAATCCATTTATCATCCACTCTAAAACAGAGCGCGGATTATACAGTTAAACTTGACCTGAAAAATTATAACGATGTTTTTGGGAATAAAGTTGACTCTCTTTTCCAAAGTAAAATTACAACATCTAACGAACTTGACTTTAGCGGTGCATCAGGAAGTGTTGCAGATAATTCCGACTCGTTAAGCGCGGTTGTTGTTTTACAAAGCACAACTCAAAACAAAATTATTTACAAACAAAAAGTTGACACAAAGAAGAATTTCGATTTCACGAAAATTATACCGGGCAAATATTTGTTGTGGGGATTTAAGGATCGGAATAAAAATGGGGAGTATGATCACGGAACAATCAAACCGCATAGTTTTGCAGAAGAGTTTAATTTTTTTCCGGATACACTAAACTTGCGCGCACGATGGCCTGTTGGTAATGTGAATATAGATCTTAGAAAATGAGAAATCTGGAATAAGAAATCAGAAATCAGAAATAAGAAATCAGAAATAAGAAATCAGAAGGACGGAGTAAGTGTTACACAGCCCCTCCTTTTCACGCCTGCCCCGATCCAGCCATTTGGCGGATCGGTGGTCTAGCATCTAGCATTTTCCGTCTAGCGGCTTGCGTCTAGTCCTCATATTAGCAATATTAATAACTCATCTTACACAAAGAAAAGGAGATGAAGTAAAATTCCAAGAATCAAATTACAAATAACAAACAAATCTCGAATTCCAATTACCAAAAACCCCATTTCCTAAAGAAATTGGAATTTGAAAATTGGTGCTTGTTTGGT
>JBFLWC010000105.1:0-2933 GCA_040758415.1 Bacteroidota bacterium
ATGTAGCAAAGTATATTCAGTCGCCTAATATTTCTGTTAGAAATTTAGCAGGAGAGATTTTGATCAAGTTAGGGTCTGTTTCTGTAGACCCGTTAGTAAACTTTAATCATGAAAACGATAATGACACTCTGAAGTTTATAATTGATGTTCTCGGGCTTATTGGAGATCAGCGCGCTTCAATCTTTATAATGGAGGTACTTAGCGGAACCGAGAATGATAACGTTATACTTGCTTGTATTGAAGCACTTGGCAACATCCGATATGAAGGCGCAGTTGATATAATGATGCTGCTGTATGACCGCAACGAGCTTTACAAACCTACCGTTGTTGAAGGACTCGGAAAAATAGGTTCTAAAGCTGCATTGAATTTTTTGATTTCCCGTTACCCAACCGAAGATGAGGTAACGAAGTATTCAATTCTAGAAAGTTTAGGTAACCTGGGTGATATTGATACTTATTTTTTCCTTTTAGAACAGGTTATGGAAGTAAGTGGTCCTTTGGTGCTTCCATTAATCACTTCAATTTCTATCCTGAAAGAGAAATATAATCTCGATATTCCATTCGACAACAGAATGAAAAACCTTTTACTCTATACAATTTCCGAAGGACTATCCGAACATAAAAAAATTGCATTTACGCTAATTAATTCGTTTGACGATAAAGATATTCTTTGCGCAAGCTTGAATTTACTGGGAGAGAATTTTGAATTAGATGAGATGATACGCTCGAAAATTTTTAGAAATTCAGAATACATCTATAAAGAAATAGCCCGTTTGGTAAATCAGAATCCGCCGAACCTTAGGCACATTCTGAATCTTTTTCTCTCTACAATTAATTACTCGAACGAATTTTCTATTTCACTAAATATTTCGATGCTCGATTTGAGAAATATTGTTCATGCATTAAGCGGTGCTCTCAATCATAGTGATGAAGAAGTAAGAAGAGCCGCAATGGAAATTTTATTCTGCCTCGACGTGGAAAGTGCGCTGCTATTCACAGATGTTATGGTTAACGATGAAAACAATTGGAACCGGTTGCGGCTTTTAGAAATAGTTGAAAATATTCCCGCTTCAGGCTTCGATTATATGATTCAGAAATTAACGAATGATGAAGATGAAATGGTGAGAGAAAAAGCAGTTTATATTGCCAGCATAAAAAATATTATTCAGCCATCTATAAATGTGAACCGAACATTATGAATCCAACGCTAAACTATAACACCGCAGGCATTGCGCAGCCCTTTGCACCTATCTCTGCAAAACAAATTTATATGTCGGCCCCTCTGTTTGAAAACATTCGCAAATATATTTACGAAAATTCCGGCATCTATTTTCAGGACAATAAAAAATACTTTCTTGAAAGCAGATTGCAAAGGAGAATGAATTTTTTGGGGTTAAAAACTTTTGAAGAATACTTTAATATGATTACCTCCGGTGTAGGCGCAGTTACCGAAAGAAAACATTTCTTCGAAGCAATCACAATTAACGAGACATTTTTCTTCAGAAATCAACCACAACTTGATGCACTTGCCTCTCAAATTCTTCCTGAAATTATTGCGGTTAAATCTGCATTAGGTAAAAACAAAATTAGAATTTGGAGTGCGGCAAGTTCTTCAGGTGAAGAAGCATATTCTATTGCGATGATCTTTGTGGATTTGATTAAACCGAGATACCCGAATTTCGACATTGAAATTGTAGGAACCGATATCAGCTCGCAGGTAATCGAAACTGCTGCTTCCGGCACTTACAGGGATTATTCCGTACGCAACACTCCTCCGTATTATCTGAAAAAATATTTCAAACAAAACGGAAGTGCATTCGAGGTCTTGCCCGAAATAAAAAAAATGGCAAGTTTTAAGCTGATGAACCTTTACGACGATATTGCAATGAGAGCAATGGCAAACTTCGACGTAATCTTTTGTGCTAATGTTCTTATTTATTTCGATCAGGCTTCCAAAACAAAAGTAGTTGCAAATTTATATAACTCTTTGAATAAAGGCGGTTACCTCTTTATCGGTTATTCAGAGACACTTCATGGAATATCAAAAGCATTTAAGTTGATCAGTTATCCCAACACAGTGGGATATAAAAAGGAGTAGCTTTATGAAAAAAGTAATACTTGTTGCAGATGATTCTCCAACAATAAGAAAATTTGTTGCCGTAGCTCTTTCTGTTAAAGGATTTGAGATAATTGCCTGTTCGGACGGAATGGAAGCTATTGAAATTCTTCCGACTCAAAAAATTGATTTGGTTATTACAGATTTGAACATGCCAAACGTGGACGGATATGAATTAATCTCCTCAATAAGACAGAACTCAGAATACAGCGATCTTCCGATTATTGTTCTCTCATCACTTGGCAACACCGAAGATATTCAGAGAGGTTTAGAGTGCGGTGCAAATTCCTATCTTGTTAAACCGTTCGACCCCAAGCGTGTGGTTTATGAAGTTTCCAAATACCTAAACTAAAAAGGAAAGACTATGGCTCTAAAATTTTTAATTGTGGACGATTCCGTTACAATGAGAAGAATTGTTGTAAACTCATTAAAGACTATCGGGCACGATCTTTTTGCAGAAGCTGCAGACGGCAGAGAAGCATTGGTTAAATTAACTTCCGATGACACAATAAATTTTGTTATAACTGATTGGAATATGCCGGATGTATCCGGGCTTGAACTAGTAAAGGCAATCCGCACAAATCCTAAGTACGGCTCAATTCCTATTTTGATGGTTACAACACGCGGCTTAAAAGAAGATATTGTAGAAGCTCTGCAGGCAAAAGTAAATAACTACATCGTCAAACCGTTCACTCCTCAAATTCTCAGAGAAAAAATAGAACAAATTATTGGAACACCGTCATAAGGGGGCATATAACATGGAGCAATTAGTAAATATGGAAAAAATATTTGAAAGGCTAGGAGATTTAAAATCTTT
>JBFLWC010000106.1:0-3266 GCA_040758415.1 Bacteroidota bacterium
GAGATGTAATCTTTCTTTTCAAATGCGCTGAACCCTTCCCCTTTTTGTTTATCCGATTCGGGTTTTTTCTCGCTGCTTTTTATTTTTTCTCCGCTCAAAACTGTTGAGATAGAAAAACTAAAATTCATTAGCCGAAGCAATCCTTTCCCTTTTGATGCAAGAAATTGATTCAGCTGTGTGCCATCCTTGTAATCATAAAATGTGTATGATGAAAAACCGCTGAAGTTAATCAAATCACCAATTTGAGTTCTGTAATTCAAATTCAGATTCGAGAGCTTTAAGCTATCTGCAAGAAAATTATAAGAAACATCTGCGTTTAAATTAAGAAGTTGAATTTTCTTCTGTTCTTTAGTTGTATCGCTTGCACTCTTTGCCAATTTTATTTCAAAAATATTGCCGAGAGAAAAATTTAGCACTTGCTTTTGCCCGGCACTGATTCCTCTAAAAACTTCTCTGTCAAATTTATCGTAACGCACAACCTCCCCATTCAACTTTTTG
Organism: Bacteroidota bacterium; assembly: GCA_040758415.1. Taxonomy (GTDB): domain Bacteria; phylum Bacteroidota; class Ignavibacteria; order Ignavibacteriales; family Melioribacteraceae; genus Fen-1258. The sequence continues at coordinate 499 of JBFLWC010000106.1, forward strand.
TATGAATCGTAATAGCCCCAGGTGTCGCTTGCAAAATTAGGTTGATAGTTATAAGAGATAGATGGCAGCAGTTGGTGTCTGAACGACTCTACGCCGAGTATGTTCGGATTAAAAATTCCATAAATTTTTGTTGAAGCCGTAACGCTCATATCAAATGTTCGGACAAAATTCATTTCTTTAATAGAAGAAGTGTAGAGTGAGTCTTTCATTTTTGTCTTGCCGGTCGAATCAACAACTTCATACGGTATGTTTTCTATCTTCGTACGTTTGTTATACCACTTTTCTGTGTAATTAATTCTGGGCGCAATGTTAAAGTAACCCAACTTAGGCGATACACTCAAATTAATAGTGTGCTGGATGCCGGATTTAATATCTAAATTGCCGCTAATTTTTGTTCTGTTATTTGTGAACTGACCCGTGTAAGAGTATCCGATCATCTCATACCATTTCTGATCGTTAGAGGATTCAGAATTTTCTTTTTTGAAAGGATATGTGATTGATTTAGTAAAGTTGATGTTAGGCAGCGATTCATAGATATTTCCACTTTTATCAAGGTTCTGAGTTCTATTATAATTGATATACAAACTCGCACCGGATTCGTCCCATGTTTTACTAAATGACACATTTGAAACAATATTCTGTTTAAGAAGATCGCTGTAGCCGATGCTGTTGTTAACTAAATAGTTTGACGAAATAAACTGCAGGTTAACATCGAAGCGTGTTGATGGATTGATCTGCTGATTATGAAACCAAGCAATGTTCCAATCGGTTTGATTCTGTCTGTAAAATTTCGGGTCGTTTACTTCCCCGATCAGAATTCTTGATATGCCAGCATTAATTGTTCCGGAAAAATTATAACGTTCCGCGTAACGAAATCTTGACCGTGCGCCCCAACCACCTTTTGTATAGTAATCACCTGTGAGGGCAAGATCCATATAGTTGTTCATCGCCACAAAGTAACCAAAGTTTCTGAAATATTGTCCTCTGTTTATATCCTGACCGTAAGTTGGAACAATTATTCCGGAACGTCTTCCCGTTTCGTTAGGAAAAACTGCAAACGGTAATGGAATAGGAAAAGGGACACCGCCGACGTACATGAATATCCACCGCGCAAAAACTTTGTCTTTCTGAATTACTTTCATTTCGCTTGCAGAAAAGTAAGTATCCGGCGTGTCTTTTTCGCAAGTTGTATACATTCCACTTTTTATAAAGAATGTATTCTTGTCAACTTTATTTACAAGCTCTCCTTCATAACGTTGTTCTTTCTCTCTATTTTTTGCAAGTGAAATAAATCCGCGCTGATTTTTAAAATTGTATTTGATGTTTGTACCTTCATATGATTGCCCTCCCTCGGTTAATACCGGTGTTTCTTTCATTTTTGTCTTTGCTGTATCTGATGTGTCTGCAACTCCAAACGCTTCCAGTTCGTTAGTTTGATAATCAACAAAAATTTTTGCGCTCTTCAAATCTGTCGTTTTGTATTTCAGTTCGCCCGAGCCGTGCAGATACATTTTTTTCTTTTGCACATCGAAGATAAGTGAATCTGATGCTTCTGCGTAAACCGTTGCATCAACATCATATTTCTTTTTTGATTTGGTTGTGTCTTCAAAGGAAAGAGAGTCTTTTGTGGTTGTTTTGAGTGTATCTGTTCTTTCCCCTAAGGGGTGGATTCCCATCAATGAAGTTGTGTCCTTCTGCTGCGCAGATAAAGAAACACAACACAAAATTAATATAATGAATAAAACATACTTCATCTGTTGAGAGGATACTTTTTCTTTTCACTGTAAAATTATGATTTATAAAACACAAGTGCAGATGCGCCTTTTATCCCCGCATTGTTTTTCAACTTAGCCGGTTTAACAGTGATCCTCTCTCTGAATGGTTTCATTACTCTTTCTTTAAGCGAAGATTCAACCGCATCGAATAAAAGATTTCCAAACCCGGCAACGCCGCCGCCAATAATTATAGTTGCAATATCCAGCACATTCACAATTGACGCAAGTGCGTAACCGAGTTTTGTTCCGCAATCTATAACCACCGTTCTTGAAAAATTATCCCCCTCTACTGCGGCTGTGTGAATCAATTTTGGCGTAAGGAAATTTAAATTTCCGTCTGTCAGTCTGAAGAGAAGCGAATCGTTTCTTCCTTGTAACTGTGTTTTTACACGCTCGATTAGATAATTATTTCCAAGATATGCTTCTATGCATCCAAACGATCCGCACTTGCATTTGCTGCCGGAACTATCAATCGTAACGTGTCCGAGTTCTCCGGCACCGCCGGTTTCTCCGCGAAATATTTTTTTATCTATTATTATTCCACCGCCAACGCCTGTACCAAGAGTTATCATCACAAAATTTTTATATCTTTTTCCTGTTCCGTAAATCAACTCTCCAATTGCAGCAGCGTTTGCATCGTTTTCAACATATACATCACACTTGAATTCATTCTTCAAAATATTCCCAAGATGTACTTTTCCCCATCCAGGAAAGTTAGGAGGATTTTCGACCGTTCCTTTCTTCAGCTTAACCGCACCCGGCGCACCAATTCCAATTCCTAAAATTTTATCAAACTTCCCTTTTGCAACTTGATTAATTCCATGGATGATTAACTTTATCACAGCATCCGGACCCTCGTGCACGCTGTTGTCCACAGAAATCTTTTTTACAATTTTTCCTTTGGCATCAACCAAACCAATTTTAATTGATGTACCTCCAAGATCAACTCCAACTGCAAATTTTTTCTTCGACATAATTTTCTCTAATTATTTT
>JBFLWC010000107.1:0-2281 GCA_040758415.1 Bacteroidota bacterium
ATTTATGAAGGGATACAACGTTACCAAGAAAAATTTGGAAAGAGATTTTAGGAACGATGTTTAATTTAATTACTGTCTCTAAACAGAACGATATTAATTCTTTTCTTTGATGCAAAAACATTTCGGCTTCGTCCTTCGTCCTTCGTACCTCGTAAACCGTATCTCCTTCCGCCTAAGGCGAATAATGCTTGCGTCAGTTAGTCTTCTTAGAATTATTATTTCTATCCCTGTATTTCCAAAACAAATAGATAGGTAAACCCGAACCAATAAGTATTAATCCCATCATCGAATTTGACGTATCTGAAATGACAGAGTTAGTAAGAAATAAGAAAGAAAAGATCACAAAAATTGCGGGCGTGAATGGATAGCCCCAAACTTTATACGGGCGCACAGCATCCGGCATTTTTTTACGCAGAACAAAAACACCAAATGCACCGAGCATATAAAACAACCATGCGGCAAAGATTACGTAATCTGTAATTGTATCGAACGAACCGGAAAGAACAAGCACACACGACCACATACCCTGCACAATCAGTGAAACATGAGGTGTTCCATACTTCGGATGAACCTTTCCAAGACTTGTGAAAAATAATTTTGCTCTTGCCATTGCAAACGGAACCCGCGCTGTTGCAAGAATACTACCATTGAGAGCGCCAAAAGTTGAAACAATAACTGCAATAGAAATTAATGATGCCCCGTTTGAACCAAATATTTTTTCTGCTGCAGTGGCAGCAACTAATGGAGAATTTGCCATAACACCAATCGGTAAAACGTAGAGGTATGCAATGTTTATCAAAACATAAACGGAGGCAACAATTAACGTTCCCCATAATAAACTTAGCGGAATATTGCGCCTCGGATTTTTTACCTCGCCAGAAACAAATGTAGCATTGTTCCATGCGTCGTATGCCCAAAATGCGCCTGCGAACGCAAGCCCAACTACACCAATGAAATTAGTAAGCGTGTTCTGTGGAATTGAAAAACCCGTATAGACGTTTGAAAAACTTCCGTTACCAAACAGAAGAAGAAAAAATGAAATTAGGACGATAGAAAGAATTTTTATATATGTAACAATTGTCTGAACAACGCCACCAAAAAAAACGCCGATATAATTCACTCCCGTTAAAAATGAGATGCAAAGAATTGCTGTTGCTTTAGTTCCTATATCAACGAAAGGATGAATATTCCCGACAAGCGGCATGTAGAATGAAAAATTTTGCCATGCTTGAGGTAGTTGAGGATATTTGACAAAGTAGCCAACATACTCTGCGAAAGCATAAGCAATAGCAGCTTGACTTCCGGTTTGAATTACCGCAAGAATTGACCAGCCATAAAGATATGCAGTAAAATCGCCGTACATTTTTCTGAAATAAACATATTGCCCGCCTGTAGCATCAATTATTCCAGAAATTTCTGCATTAACAAGAGCACCGATGAATGTGATTATTCCAGCGGCAATCCAGATAATAATGAGAAGTTCCGGCGAGTCGAGCTGCTGCGCCATAGTTGCAGGTTTACGAAAAATTCCGGAGCCAATCATCGAACCTGCAACAATCATTATTGTTGCGGTTAATGTTAATCCGCGTACTAATTCTGTCTTTTTAATTTTATTGCCCATATTTCCTTTCAGTAAAAGTCCGCGCAAAATAATTAACTCAAGGGAAATCTCAAAAAAAATTTATCTTTTGCCCAGAATAATACGCGGCTTGCCACGGGGTATTCTGGCAAAAAATAAAAAAGTAGAAGCTGCGCTTTGTTTCTATGACTTTGTGAGATACAATTTCGTTCTCCCGAAGGAGACAACCTCAACTAAACTTTTGTTCACATTCAACGATTATAAATGACAACAAAAAGTATTTCTCTAATGATAATGATGTTGATTGCTAATGCTGCAGATAATAATCATTAATCTCAAAACAGAGGAGTGTAAAATGCCGTTAATAAATTGGAGCGAAAATTACTCGGTAAACGTAAAGGAAATTGACAAGCAGCATAAAAAGCTGGTTGACTTAATCAACAACCTCCACGAAGAAATGAAGCAGGGCAGGGGAAAAGAAATTTTAGGAGGTGTATTAAACGAGTTGGTGAATTATACTGCTTACCATTTTTCTTTTGAAGAAAAATTGTTCGATAAGTATCTTTATCCCGAAACAATTCACCATAAAAGAGAACATCAAAAATTAGTTGAACAGGTAAAAAGTTTTGCTGACGATTTTAACAACGGAAGAACTGCTGTTTCTGTAGATGTTATGAGTTTTCTTAAGAACTGGCTTATCAA
>JBFLWC010000108.1:0-3860 GCA_040758415.1 Bacteroidota bacterium
GATACACTATCTTGTGAAAGACAAGTTTTCTATCTGAAATAAAATTAAAAAGAATAGTAAAAATTATTTCTCGGCTTTTCTCCGGTGGATGGGTAAAAGCCATCCGGTTAGATATTGGTATTTTTGAGGGTTAGCTATTTTTAATTTCTCAAACAATTCATTCATAAATATCAAAAACAATCCAACAATAATTGAGCTAACTGCAGCTACCGCCGCATAAATCGTCCCCTTCGGCTTTGTTTTTCTATCTGCCGGACCGGCTTTATCTAAAACTAAAACTGAGGGTGTATTTCTTGCTTCTTCAACTCTTGCTTGCTCGTAAAGCGGTTGAACGAACTCCAAAATTTTGTATTGGATTTCAAGGTTGCGGTAAATTTTTAAGTATTCATTTCCAAGTTCAGGCGCTTGCTTGAACGGTATCAAAAGTTTTACATCTTGCTGCGATTTATCCGTGCCGGCATTCAATTGATCAATCTTTTTCTGCAGTTCGCTCAATTCTATTTTTGTTGTGGCTGTCATCGGATGATCGTTACCGTACGTCTGCTTCAAAACATTGAACTCAATTTCTTTTTTGTACAGATCAACATAAATAGATGACATGGATTTAACTGTTGCTTCAAGTTGTTCCGGCACAGCAATCACTCCATACTTTTCCTGAAATTTTTTCATGCCGTCTTCGAGATCATTAATATCTTTCACGTTCTGCAGATAACGTTTCTCAACAAATTCTCTGTTGGCTGTTGCGTTTGTTACGCTCAATCTTGTGTTAATTTCATTGAGCCGATCAACCATATAATTTGCAATGTCTGCTGCTTTGCGCGGATCTTTATCATAAACGGTAATTGTTAAATTCCCTTCATCCTGAATTTCCAACTCAAGATTCGACTGCCATTCTTTAACAACTTTCTCGTAATAGTCATCTTCTAAATCATATTCTTTCCGCAGACCAAACTTTTTAATTATATCGTCCGTAACAGTAGCACTCATCAAAATTGCCATGTATCTGTCTGTTTCAGAATTTCCGCCGGTTAATGCCGCAAGTCCTCTGCTTGCAGAAAAACCTTTTGCCAAACTTGAAATTCCGGAAAGGGTTGAGAGCAGATCATTTTTTTCTGCCGGTAAAACCGATGCGACAGATTTATACCACTTCGGCGCAAGTAATGCATACAAAGTTGCACTGCCAGTTATAATAAATACAAACCAAAATAAAAACCATCGGTACTTTACGGTTATCGTCAGAAATTCAAAAAATGTAGAACCGACTGTCTCTTGTTCGTTGTGATAATTTGTATGAACTCCATTGCTCATTTTCAAAATCCTTAATTGAAAAGATGAATTACCTTCTTGCCTGAACAACAATCAGAATAATTGTTGCAATAGCTGTTATTATACTTGATGCAGCTCCTACCTCGCGCATGTAGTAAGCAAAAGGTTTAGGAACATCTTTGGGGACGTAAATAAAATCACCGGAATCAATTTTGGTTTTGTGATCGGCAGTAATCCATGCATAAGAATTTCCTTTGATAATTTTTACTTCATCGTCAATTGCACGTTCGCCAAAACCGCCGGCTTTGTTTATGTAATAATCATGCTGCTTTTCTTTTTGATAAGGAACAAAACCCGGCCTCTTAACCTGTCCAAAGACATAAACCAATTCTTCCTTTTGAGGAACCACAACAATGTCTCCATCATCAACAATATATTTTCCGTCGTCGGTTGTATCGGAAAAAATTTTAGTAAAGTCAACCGCACTGTTTTTCTGAAGCAGCCGCAGCAAATTATCTATAATCACCACAAGTGAATCTTGAGCATACAAATCATTCATCCGAAGCATCTTTGTTTGCTCGAGAAAAATTTCATTCAAATATTTTTCAGATAAAATCAGATTTAGTTTCTCACTTTTCTCGAAATCTTCACGCAGAGTTTTCATTTTTAGCATTTGCAATTGACTTGTGCCTTTTAAAATTTCAGATCTCTGGAGCCATGCTTTATCTGTAAATCCGCCTGCTTTAATCATTAATTCTTTTATTGAAGTGCTGCCTTTTGTTATCGGAATGAATCCCGGTTTGTTTACTTCGCCAATCACAAGTACTTTGAAATCTCTTTTGTTGTTTTCGTCAAAAAGAATTCTAATACGGTCGCCTCTTTGTAAAAAGAAATCATCGTTAATTTTTACACGCAGGATTTCTTCCTTACTGCCTTTATCTGTAAGCCGGGAAACTTCGGCTTCGTTCACATTTTCGTATAATTTATTAATACCGCCTGCAAAAAGAATTGCATCGGAAAGTTTGTCCCCTTCTACAAATTGAAAAGTTATTGGATTATTGACTGCGCCGGTTACAGAAACAAAATTTGTTTTTTCATCGAATGCTGGAAAGATCAGTACGTCGTCATTTTGCAAGTAGGGATTAAATTTAAAATCGCCTGTCAATCTGAACCTGAGCAAATCTATCTTCACTTCTTCGCCGTTAAAGCGTTTAAGAATAATATCCCTCAAAGGGAATTTGGAAATTTCTTCGTTGATTTTTTTCAAAATGTCAAATTGATTTATGCTGCTTGTTGCCTGCTTGCGCGCTTCAAGAAAAAGCTGGGATACAAAATGATCAACGCGCTGCGATGCATAAGAAGTAAACGAACCGGTTACAATAAAATTACCGCCTACGGTTACTGTTAGAGGTCGAAGAAGTTCCGTTTGCGTTTGCTTGCTTAGTACTTGATCTTTTTCTTGGGCAAACAAAAAAGAAGTAACAAAAATGAAGTGCGTGAAAAATATTTTTTTCATAATTAGAACCAACCTTTTTAGATAATGCAAATATCTTTTTTTATCTGCCTCAAAATGTTTTTTAATGGAACCTGCCTACCGCAGGCAGTTTCTATTTTTTTAGTTATCCTTTCCCGTACTGCAGTTTGTAATAATCTTTATACGAGCCGTTGATAATTCTTTCCCACCAGTTTTTGTTGTCCAAGTACCAATCAATAGTTTTATCAAGCGCAGATTCAAATTCGTATTCCGGTTTCCATCCAAGTTCGTTCCGAATTTTTGACGAATCAATCGCGTAACGGCGGTCGTGCCCGGGGCGGTCTTTTACATACTCAATCAACTCTTCTCCTTTACCGAGCTTTTTCAAAATTAATTTCACAATCTCGATGTTTTTCATCTCGTTACCTGCTCCGATGTTGTAAACCTCGCCGGCTTTTCCATTTTCAAGAACTAACTCTACAGCTTTGTTATGATCGTTCACGTAAATCCAATCGCGAATATTTAATCCGTCACCATAAACAGGAAGTCTTTTATTGCCGAGTGCATTAATAATCATTAGTGGAATCAACTTTTCCGGAAACTGAAACGGACCGTAATTATTAGAACATCTTGTGATAACAACAGGCAATCCGTATGTATGATGAAATGCAAGCGCAGCAATATCTGCAGCAGCTTTGCTTGATGAATAGGGACTGTTGGGAGAAAGTGGTGTTTGTTCTGTGAATAGTCCGGTCGAACCGAGACTTCCGTAGACTTCATCAGTGGAGATTTGCAGAAATTTCTCTACATTATATCGGCGTGCTGCTTCCAGCAAAACAGTTGTTCCTATTACATTTGTTCTGTAGAAAATTTCCGATCCTAAAATACTCCTATCAACGTGAGATTCTGCTGTGAAATTTACAACAAATTTTATTTCAAATCTCCTAAAAAGATAATCCACCAACTCATTATTTGTTATATCACCTTTAATGAACCGGTAATTATTTTTGTCCTGAACCGATTTCAAATTTTCAAGATTGCCGGCGTAAGTCAGTTTATCCAGATTGATGATTGTGTAATCGTTTCGTGTTGATAAAATATAATTAATAAAATTGCTTCC
>JBFLWC010000109.1:0-2904 GCA_040758415.1 Bacteroidota bacterium
TGTTCCCAAATATCATCTTGTTAATAAAGTTACACAGCACCTGTAAATCAGAAATCAGAAATCAGAAATCAGAAGGAAGATAGATGATAGTGTTAACTACCAATGACTAATGACCAATTTGTCCTTAAATTGAATAGATTTTTTTACGATAATATGATTAAAAAGAGATAACCGAAATGAAGAAGTTTTTTAGTCGGCTGTTATTGTTAGCAAATTTGTTTGCTCTTAGCTCTTGCGCTACAATTATCAACACCACAACACAAGAAGTTGAAATCAAAACCACTCCTTCCAACGCTAAAATTACAATTGATGGTAAGAAGTATGGAACAACGCCGCAAAAAATAAATTTAGAAAGAAAGAGTAATCACGTTGTTAAAATAGATTTAGATGGATATGAAACTTACGAGACACAAATAACCCGGAAAATTTCTTTCTGGTTTTGGGGCAATATATTAAATGGAATAATACCCGGACTATTAACCGATTACATCACCGGCTCGATGTACAACCTCTTACCTGTAACTCTAGAAACAGAATTGCGGCCAGTAAAACAAGAGAAGCCGCTAAAAAAATAATTGGAGGAAACTTCAGAAAAATCTGTAATTGTCATTTAGCTGCGAGACGCTAGACGTGAAACGCGGGGGCGGAACAATCTTGTAATTCGTACTTCGTACTTCGTATTTCGTACTTCGTATTTCGTACTTCCTATTTCTCCTCATTCTAACCACCACATTCTTGCTTAATAAGACTACTTTGGCTAAGTTTCTTTTGTATGAAGATTAAAAATGAACAATTCTCAAATCTTTTTAAATCGCAGAGGAACACTTTATGTCGAAAGAAATGATTCTCGAAAAAATTGATCAAGCGGCAAAAATTTTGAATGAAAAAAATATTGATATGTGGATGACTTACGTGCGTGAGACCGGAAACATGAAAGACCCGATGGTTGATATGGTTGTTGGAACGAGCGCAACTTGGCAGTCGGCTTTCATCATTACAAAGAACGGCGATACTCATGCTATCATTGGTTCGCTCGAAGCAGAAAACATGAAAGCTGTCGGCACTTACAAAAATATTCACGGTTATTTGAAATCTATTAAGGAGTCCTTGCTCGAAGTGCTTAATAAATACCGGCCGGATAAAATTGCAATCAACTACTCCCGCAATTCAACACTTGCAGATGGACTGCCTTATGGTTTGTATCTGGAATTAATTGATCATTTGAAGGGAACAAAATATATAGATGCTCTGATTTCGTCTGAAGATATTATTACGGCATTGCGCGGAAGGAAATCTCAAGCCGAATTGGATATAATGAAAGAAGCTATCAAAGAAACTTTGAAGATCTTTGATGAAGTAACAAAATTTTTGAAACCGGGCGTTACTGAAAAACAAGTTGCAGCTTTCGTTCAAGAGTTAGTCGAGAAAAAAGGATTTGGTCTTGCCTGGGATAAAGAATATTGTCCTTCTATTTTTTCCGGACCGGATACCGCAGGTGCTCACTCGGGGCCAACCGATCGTGTAATTGAAGCCGGACATGTTATAAACATGGATTTTGGAATTAAGTACAAAGATTACTGTTCCGATCTTCAGAGAACCTGGTATGTGTTGCGTCCGTATGAAGATAAGGCCCCCTATGAAGTTCAAAAAGGATTTAATGTGATACTTGAATCTATCACCCGCTCTGCAAATGAATTGAAACCCGGCAGGAAAGGTTGGGAGATTGATGAGATTGCGCGCAGCTATATTCAAATACACGGTTACGAAGAATATCCGCACGGACTCGGTCATCAAGTTGGTCGCGTTACACACGATGGAGGCGCTCTGTTGGGACCGAAGTGGGAACGATACGGCAACCTGCCTTTCCTCGAAATTGAAGAAGGAAATGTTTTTACAATCGAGCCGCGCTTGACAATTCCAAACTACGGCATTGCAACTATAGAAGAAGAAGTTGTTGTAACAAGAACCGGCTGCGAGTTTTTATCCGAGCGACAAAAAGAAATTTATTTGATAAGATAACTAACTCCCCCGTATATTTCATTTATGAACAAGTATTCCATTCGAGCGGACAGCAAATTGACTTCTCGTTTCTGTCCTATGCACGTTTTTATAGTTGTCCCTCGAGTTCTCCTCAATCTTGAATCTCGAAATCAACTCCTGCAAGTTCACTGTCAATCTGTTCAAATCTTCAGAGGCACGTGCTATCTGCTGCACTCCCGCTGCGCTCTGTTGTGTTACACTACTTATCGCTTCTATGTTTTTACTTATCTGCTCGGCAGTGCTTGACTGTTCTTCACTTGCGGCTGCAACCTGTGCTACCATTCCCACCACTTCTTCTGCACCTGTGATTATCTGTTTGAGTGATTGCCCGGCTCTGTCTGCCAATTCTTTCCCCTTCTCTACCTCTGCAGTTCCTTCTTTCATTGATACTACCGCTCCTTCGGTATCTTTCTGTATCTGCTTTATCATCGCTGCTATTTCTTTGGTTGCTTTCGTTGTTCTTTCGGCAAGTTTTCTTACCTCATCGGCAACAACAGCAAATCCTCGTCCCTGTTCTCCGGCTCGTGCTGCTTCTATTGCTGCATTCAATGCAAGAAGGTTTGTCTGGTCTGCTATATCGTCTATTACTTGTACTATCTCTCCAATCTGGTCGCTGTTCTTGCCAAGTGCTTGAACGGTCTCGGCTGATTTCTTTACTACTTCGGCTACGCGGTTCATCCCTTCAATTGTTTCGTTTACTACTTTGCCTCCTTCTTTTGCTATTACGCCTGAGTTCTTAGCAGCTTCGGCAGCGTTAGATGAGTTCTTTGTTGTTTCAAGGATTGTCTTTGTCATCTCTTCAACAGCGCCGGCTACTTCTGTGGTTTGAGAGCTTTGTTCTTGAGCGCCGGCTGCCATCTCTTC
>JBFLWC010000110.1:0-2393 GCA_040758415.1 Bacteroidota bacterium
CTAATGACAAATCTGGGATAAAATTATTGGCGTTGTTTTTCAAAGCTGCATTGCTGTTATAGGCGGCAGCTTAAACACAACGCCGTTATGTGCAAAATATTTTGAATAGCTTTTTAAAATTCATTCCATACGATTTGTTACATTAATGTGTAAATTTTTGAAAGATTGTATGAAAACGAATCATAAATTGATTTTCGGCAATTGTATGGAAATGGATGAAATTGGTGATTCTAGCATTCACTTAATTGTAACTTCGCCTCCATATTATAATGCGCCATTTGATTACGATGGACTTTTCAGCAATTATGAGCAATACTTGGGGGTATTAAACCATTTTGCAAAAGAATCTTTTCGTGTATTAAGTGAGGGCCGTATTGTTGCATTAAATATTGATGATATGTTGGTCAATGGCACAAAATATCCAATAGTAGCCGATGCCACAAAAATATTTCAAGATGCTGGTTTTCGTTATCGGGATAGAATTATTTGGAAAAAGCCAGATGGTTATTTAAGAATAAGTAAAAGAAGTGGTGTAATATTACAGAATCCATTTCCGATGTATTATTATCCGGACAATCTATTAGAAAGTATTGTAATCTTTCAGAAAGGTAAATTTGATTATCGTGCTATTTCAAAGGAAATTCGTGAGCTTTCGAGAATTGATAAAAAGGAATTTCAAAACAATAATTGGCATAAAACGCTTTGGGAAATGACAAATGTTCTGCCTGGTTCAACACTTGAAAAAAATGTTGCAGCTTTTCCAGAACAATTACCTTATCGAATCATTAAATTGTATTCATACGTTGGCGAAACTGTTCTAGATCCTTTTTTGGGGAGCGGAACAACAATGAAAGTTGCCCGCTTATTAAAAAGAAATTCAGTTGGCATTGAAATAATAAGGGACTTGGAAAAAATTATTAGAAAAAAAATTGGCTTTGATGCAAGTTCAGACATTTTCAACAACGAGGATCATCTTGAAATCGTTGAAAGAAAAACTGGCAAATATAAGTTTGTTACTCTTGAATACATTGAAAAGAAAAAATCTAAGGAACACAAATGATATGAACATTTCTGCGAAAATTACCGGAATTAAGTATAATGTAAACTGCACTGATGATTTAACAGAGGTTAGTTTTAAGGATTTCAATATTAATTCTGCGCCCTCTTGTTTTTTACTATCCGACAAACAATACAACTATGGAACTTCGAAATGGGTTTCTCCGAAACGAACTAGATCATATCCTTTTGAAAGAGTTTATAATTCTCTCAATGTTCCCAAAAGAATTACTGTAATTCCAATTATTAAAGATGAGGGATCAAAAGGAGATCGTGATTTTATTCAATGGGATACGGTTTCATTGATGAGTCTTTTGGATGTCTATGTTATCCTTGCGTATTATAATAATGCTGTCATTCATCCTTCTAGAGAAAACAAGATTACGAATCAAGAGTTTGATAATGACTATGTCAAAAATAAAATTGTGGAAATAAGTAATTACCACAGTTCAGCATTGCATTGGAATTTGAAAGAAATAAAAGATACCCTTCCATCGCTAATTGATATTGTTCAAGAAACATATAATCGTCTGGGGAATAAATTAAAAGTAACATTTCATAATTCGAGAGGGATACAAAGCTTTAAAAGTCAATTTGAAAAAGGCGTTGCTGAATTTATGGATACATCTAGAAATAAAGCAAAAGAAGCACAGAACAGAGAAAAACAAACTTCCCAACCAAAAGAATTTTTGTCTACCTCTACAAAAGCAACTATCACAATCGAAAACTATCTTGGCGGCAAATACTACTTTACTACAGATGAAATTTCTATAGTTAACGAAAATTTATACTTAATTGAAGGTAAACATTCAAGTAATTCAAAATTACCAAGTATAGGCGATATAAAAGATGGTCTGCTGAAAATGGTTTTGTATTGTAATATAACTGATGTAAAAATAGATGATACTGATTTTACTCCCAAGCCAGTTTTAAAATTAACATCTACTAATATTTCTGGAAAAATATCTTCTCAAAGAACGACTTCGGAAATAGAAGAATTTAAATCTTCTGCTGGTTTTAATGAAAATAATGTTGAGATTATCGATAGACTTTTCGCAGAAGCAAAAGCAAACAATTTTGAAGTTATTATTGAAGGCGTTTGAAAATGATTAAAAGTCCTCTCAGATATCCCGGCGGTAAAAGTAAAGCAATAGATTCTATTTCGAAATTAATACCAGATTTTACGGAATTTCGAGAACCTTTTGTCGGCGGCGGTTCTGTTTTCGTTTATTTAAAACAAAAATTTCCTTCAAGAAATTTTTGGATAAACGATATTTACCAAAACCTCTACCATTTTTGGAATGAGTGCAAAGAGAATCCGAACAAACTTATTGAAT
>JBFLWC010000111.1:0-6183 GCA_040758415.1 Bacteroidota bacterium
TTCAATTAGCTTTATTAAAACAATTGGGAATCATCAATGGATTTAGTTTCAAATCTTTACCAATGGTTGGAGCCATTGTTACTCCGTCCCAAATTTCTGCACTTGCAAAAAATTCAGAGATTAGGTCAATTTACTTAAACAGACAATTATCATACTACAATTTTGTAGCTACTCACTTAACGGGGGTATATCGTCTAAGAGCAGATAAAGTGATAACCGCAAAGAACAACGGTATACCTGTTTCCGGAAAAGGTATAACAGTACTTGTTAACGACAGTGGCGTAGACGGAACCCATGCAGATCTCCAATTTGGAAGCCATCTTATTCAGAACGTGAATGGCTCTACAAATCCCCATGCATATTCAGACCTTTTACCAATCGTTTATCTTGAAAATATTCCTAATAATGACAATAACTCTGGCCATGGTACACACGTTGCGGGAATTGTTGGAGCTACAGGTTCTAAATCGGCAGGGAAGTATATGGGTGTTGCACCCGGAGCTAACTTAATTGGATACGGATCCGGTGCTGCTCTTTTTATTCTTGATGGTTTAGGTGGTTTTGATTATGCTATCACAAATCAATTCTTATATGGAATTAGAGTAGTTACCAATTCTTGGGGAACATCCGGAACTTTTGATCCTTACGATCCAATAAATATAGCAACTAAATTAGCTTATGATCGTGGTATAGTAGTTCTTTTTGCTGCCGGTAATTCAGGCCCCGGTGAAAATACACACAATCCTTATGCAATAGCTCCTTGGGTTATTTCTGTTGCGGCTGGAGTTAAAAATGGAGACCTTGCCGACTTTTCTTCACGCGGTGTAAAAGGTCAAACGGGAACATTTCAAATTGATGGTGAGACGTGGACTTATGAGAACAGACCAACTATTACAGCACCAGGCGTTGATATAATTTCAACACGAGTAGTAGCCCCGGTTTCAAGTTTGGGTGCTACCACGGATGTGAATCTTATTGAACCGGCTTACCTACCGTTCTATACAACTATGAGCGGCACATCTATGGCTACGCCGCATACAGCAGGTATTGTAGCTTTAATGCTCGAAGCCAACCGGTCCCTATCTCCTGCACAGGTAAAAGATATTCTTCAAAAAACAGCTACCAATATGCCGGCGTATGAATCTTGGGAAAATGGCGCCGGTTATGTTAATGCTTATGCAGCAGTTGATTATGCTATGAATAATAGAAATTATAATTCGCTTTCTAATATATATCAGCAGTTTAATAGCAGCGTAGGTAAGAACGTTAGCAGAGAAAATTTCAGTATTGATTACAATCCAGTTCCAGCATCATCTGCAACCAACAATTCATATACTTTTAATGTAGCAAACGGACTTTCAGCAATAGAGGTAAGAGTTGATTTGTATGGGGCTCTCGATACAGGAAATCCAGTTAATTTAGTTCTAATATCGCCAGATGGTAAAGAATATTCTTCAGGAGTTCCGATTTTATTTGCAATTACATATGATCGAACCATCGCTATCACAAATCCAGTTGCCGGTACTTGGAAAGTTGTTCTGCGAGGGCTGCGTGGTGCTACTGCCAATCCAACAGATGGTGCAGGAGTACCTGAACAAGTTAATGGGTATGTAAAATACGTTACGTTTATGGGTTATACAGGGTTAAATGATATCGGCGGTCATCCTGCTGAAGCGGCTATTAAATTAGCAGTTAGTTCCAGACTTGTTGATAGTTACGCAGGTGGATTTTATATGCCGGATGCACAGCTTACAAGAATTGATCTTGCCAAATATTTAATGATGGGACAAGCCATTAGACAGTATTATCCTACCGATGGCGTGTTTCGCTTTTCAGATGTAAGTTCAAACGATGCACTCCTGGTAGAATCTGTTACTAATAAAGGCGCTGCAATCAAAGATAAGTTACACTTGTATAAAGGAGTGATGTTCCAAACAAGCGACGGTATTTTCTCGCCCGATGCAAACGTTTATAGACTTGATATAGTATATTCTTTGGTTCAATCATTAGGATTACAGGGCAGAGCCGATTCATTGAATGGCACACAGGTAAAAGTTAATTATAACGGTCAACAAATTATTTTAGATGACAATGATGATATACCTGCAAATTTGAGAGGGTATGTTCAAATTGCATTGGATCTTAACATGATTAATGTTTATTACTCTCTCACGCAAGGTCCCTACGATTTAGTACCGACGATGCATGCTTCTTTCAGACCCAACCAAGCCGTAACAAGAGGAGATTTTGCTGTTCTGATAACAAGAACTTTTACACAATGGAAACAATTGGCAAAAGAAAGCGGCAGCAATTCCGTTTCTGTAGTGCCTACTGAATTTAAACTAGAACAAAATTATCCAAATCCGTTTAATCCTTCAACAACAATCAATTACACTGTTGCAAAACAAGGCCCGGTCAATTTAGAGGTTTATAACATTGTTGGACAAAAAGTTGCAACATTGGTAAATGCAAATCAACCTGCTGGTAACTATTCCGTAAAATTCGATGCAGGTAAATTAGCATCCGGAATTTATATTTATAGAATCTCAACTAACGGTTTTGTTAAGGCATTGAAAATGAATTTGATGAAATAATCGTTTTATTTATTTATCTTAATGGCGCCGGGAAAACTCGGCGCTGTTTGTTTAAATAAGCCGGTTAGAATAAATTGATTTGAAATGTTTTATGACACAACAGATGATGAATTGTTATGAAACTCATGAGATTTTTACTAGGTGTGTTGCTAATATATTCTTCGGTGTGTGCCCAGGGAACAGTAACTGTTATAGGAACTGATTTATCACCTTCCTTTTCACCGGGTACATCAACTCCGATAGTGAGTCTATCTTTTACAATAGTAAACACCCCTATGATTAACTACATAAGGGTGGACCGAACAGGAACAGCTACTAATTCCGATGTGCCAACTGCAAAGCTTTATAGAGATGTAAACAAGAACAACGTTGTTGATGGAAGCGATGTTCAACTTGATCAAACACAGTACTTTCAAGGAACAACAACACAGAATGCGTATTTCCAAGCTTTAAATTATTATCCCTCTACATCAGAGAACTTGATTATTGTGTACGATGTTGCAGCAGATGCGAATACAAGCAACACAGCAGGGGCAAGCATGCCTGCTGGTTACATTACAGGTGGAAGCGGTACTATAGTGACTTTTGCCGGAATAACAACAGGCAACCAACCTCTGCCGGTGGAACTAACATCATTTACGGCAAGCTACGAAAAAAATTTTGTTATGTTAAAGTGGACCACCGCAACCGAGGTGAATAATTATGGGTTCGATATTGAGCGTGCTTTTGTA
The DNA here is from genome assembly GCA_040758415.1 of Bacteroidota bacterium. Taxonomy (GTDB): domain Bacteria; phylum Bacteroidota; class Ignavibacteria; order Ignavibacteriales; family Melioribacteraceae; genus Fen-1258. Next base: position 3,326 of record JBFLWC010000111.1, read on the forward strand.
GAGACGCAGCATGCTGAGTCTCTGCGTTGGAAGAAGATTGGTTTTGTTCAAGGATATGGTAACAGTAATTCGCCAAAAGAATATTCGTTTGAAGACAAGAATCCACAAGTAGGAAAATTGCAATATAGGTTAAAGCAGATTGATTTTGACGGCACATATGAGTACTCGAATACCGTTGAGGTTAATTTTGATGCACCGGTAAATTTTATTCTGGAACAGAATTACCCGAATCCGTTTAATCCTGAAACAGTTATCAGCTATACCATAGGCACAAGTCAGCTGTCAGCTTTCAGCAATGTCAGCTTAAAAATTTTTGATGTGCTTGGTAGAGAAGTCGCAACACTTGTAAACGAATTCCAACAAGCAGGTGAATATAATTCTCAATTCTCAATTCGCAATTATCAATTAAGCTCCGGCGTATATTTTTATACTTTGCAAGTGGGAAATTATTTTCAGAGTAAGAAGATGTTGCTGCTGAAATGATTCTGGATGACGATCACTTTTTCTTCTTACTTTTCAAAAGATTTTTTTTGTTGTTCGCTGTCGAATTTGAGTTGTTCTTCTTTTTCTCTTCCGGACGCATTCTCTTTCTCATAGCCGTAAGTTCTTTTTCAACCAAACCAAACACTGTGTTAGGTTCATACTTTCCTGTCTTCAGTTTTGTACCTGCACGAATGCCCGTAAGAATCTCAACTGCTTCTTCAACTTTTAATACAGGATAAATATGAAATTTATTTTTCTTCACAGCGTCAATCACTTCATCATTCAGCATAAGGTCTTTCACATTTTTTGCCGGAATGACCACTCCCTGAGTGCCGGTCAAACCTTTCATTTTACACGCCTCAAAAAATCCTTCAATCTTTTCATTAACACCTCCTATCGGTTGAATTTCACCCTTCTGATTTACCGAGCCGGTGATTGCAAGCGATTGTTTGAGCGGAATACCCGAGATTGCTGAAAGGAGTGCACAAATTTCTGTTATCGAAGCACTGTCGCCGTCAATCATTCCGTAACCTTGTTCGAAAACCAAACTCGCGGTAAATGAAAGAGGAATGCGCATTCCAAAATTTTCTCTGAAGTAACCGGAAATTATAAGCACACCTTTATTATGAGTGTTTCCGCTCATTCCCGATTCCCGTTCAACGTTAATAATATTTCCACTGCCTAAAGAAACAGAAGCAGTAATCCGTGTAGGTTTTCCGAACGAGTGTTGACCGCTTTCATAAACTGCTAATCCGTTGATTGTGCCAACGCGTGAGCCATCTGTATCTATTAATATAGTTCCATTGTTTATCATTCCGGAAAGTTTTGATTCATAAAGTCCGTGCCTTTCTTTAGATGAATTGAACGCCTGATCAACATGATAACTTGTAACCATTTTATCTCCGTTATCGCGCGCCCAAAAACAAGCTTCGCGCACTAGATCTGCAATGTATGCAAAACGTGTAGTGAGTTTATTTTTCTCTCCGGCGTAGCGTGCGCCGTACTCAATAATTTTTGCAATAGCGGATTTATCAAGCTCCAAAAGTTTTTCCGTTTCAATCAACTTCTTTATAACCTTCGTGTATTCTGTTATAGTGGTTTCTGTTCTCTTCATTTCATAATCGAAGTCGGCTTTGATTTTGAAAATTTTGTTGAAGTCGTCTTCATACGAAGAAAGAATTGAGTAAATATAATTGTTGCCAATTAAGATAACTTTTGTATCTATGCTGATTGGTTCTGGCTTTAAAATACTGGGAGAGAATTGGAAAAGATTGGCAATATCTTGAATTTCCAATTGACCGAAGAGAAGAACACGTTTGAGAGTTTTCCAAACGCCGGGTTCGCCGAATGCATCCATCGCATTTATAACTAAATACCCGCCGTTAGCGCGCAGCAGAGAACCGGCTTTAATTTTTGTGAAGTCGGCATACCAGCCGCCCCTGCCATCACTATATTTTTCAATTGTGCCAAAAAGATTATTATATGTTGGCGATGTTTCTACAACGATGGGACATTTTTTTGTGCGCGAGTTATCGAGTATAATATTTATTTCGTATTCTTTTAGATAGTCAATTATTATTCCGCCTTCAGATTCTTCGCGGGCAGGGCGCTGTCCCTTGAAGACTTCAAGATTTTGCAAAATGCTTTCGTGTACCTGATCGAGATATTCTCTGACTGCATGAATTTTATACTTCTTTTTCAGTTCGTCAAGTGTAAGAGAAATAAATTCATTAACAAACTCGCCTTCAAGTTTTAAAACTTTTTCCTGGAAATCCTGAGTGAGTTTTAAACTTTCTCTAAAAACATTTTGCAGCTCGTCTTGATACGACGAATATTTGGTTACAATCTCTTGCGCTTTTTCTTTTGTGATTTTTTCTCCGCGAATAAACTCTTCAAGTTGTTGAACAAAGACCGGCTGTTCTTCAATTACGGCAAGAATTTCGGGACGCACAAGTTCTCCGACTTTTACCTGTCCCAGCGTAAAATTATCTTTCTTAAGTTTTTCTTCGAATGCGTTCATCATAGTTTGCTGGATTTTTCCGAACTCGGAGAGGAGCTGTTTTTTCTTTTTAGTAAAAGGATCGGTCGAAAGAATTAGCGGAATTTTTTCCTGAAGAAATTTAATTGCGCGCGTTAAATCTTTCTTGAATTTGTTCGCCTGTCCCGACGGAAATTGAAGCAGTGTCGGTCTGTCTTCATCTTTGAAGTTGTTGACATAAGCATAATCGTAAAGATGCGAGCGATCCGGTGCAATTGATTCAAGCATCATTTTAATGGTTGTAAACTTTCCCGTGCCGGAAAGTCCGGTAATAAAAATATTATATCCGGGACTTTTCAAATCAACGCCGATACGTAATGCCTTCAGAGCGCGTTCT
>JBFLWC010000112.1:0-3166 GCA_040758415.1 Bacteroidota bacterium
TCAAAACCAATACTCATGATTTTTGATTTTCATTTGACCCAAATTTTTTTACCATCGAGCCAAATATCCTAACTAATTCAAGTGCTTCTTGTATTAATGCTGTTCTTATTATTTCTAATTCCCCGCTACATTCAAATGCCAAGAGCCAAAAATGAGATTCTTTTGCTTCCTTGCGGCATATTCTAATTCTAAATTCAAAATCTTTTTTACTGACCGAATCATTTGCCTCTCTATAATTGGCTCCAACCGATCCTGAAGAGCGAACTAATTGTCTTCCTAATTCTATATTAACAAAATCTTTAGGAAGTTTTCTTACGAATTTCATAATGTTTTTTAAAAAGATAAGAGTCCTTTCTTCTAGATCATATTTTTTTTCAATCATTTTATATCCCTTTTGAATTTTGGATTTTGTGCTTTGGATTTTGAATTTTGTGCTTTGGATTTTGAATTTTGTGCTTTGGATTTTGAATTTATCTACCCTCTCTTTCTGAAGATTTTTCTGCTAGGGCAAGATGCTTGGCTGCAAGCTGAATATTTCCAGCCCGCTTATAATGATTTGAAAGTGCATAATGTACTTTACTTTTGTAATGAACGGCGGGAATTCCTACACTAACTAAATCCAGAATTTTTTGATTGGTTGGAAGGTCTATTTCATAATTGTAGAGTTCAAGAAGTTTAACAAACGGCTCGTGAGAAGTTGGCTGATTAGAAATTGCGCGGCTGTAGTAGTGAAGTGCGTCATTTAGTCTATCGTTATTGTCGGGTTCATTCTCAAAAATTTTTGCAGTCCATATACACAGGTCAAAAACATTGGAAGAAAATTCTTTGATAAGTTTTTCAGTAAACATTTTAACTTCATCGGAAGAGAGAGCCGGATTGGCAAGAAGAATTTTGAATGATTCGAGAGTGCAGATATTGAGTTTTAGCGCATCCTTAAACGCATCAAATAATTCATCCGAAGAAGTTGCGTTCCGGAAAGTGCTTTCTATTTTTTTGATCAGTTCTTCCATACTTCCCCCTTACTTTGTAGGAAGCTGTATTGGTTCTAAATATTTTTGATTAAAATCTGATAAATAGCAAACCAGATTCTCTTTTGTAAACTTTGGTAATTCTTTCTCAAATTCAACGGTTCTGTTTTTATCCCACTGTTGCTTATTAGAGTAAACAAATTTGTGTAGTGGAAGAAAAGCGAATCGTCTGTCGCTCAAATGATTTTGTTCGTCGAACAAAAAGAAAGCAATTACTACCGGAGTATTTAATTTTTCACGCCAGCGTTCGTATGATTTAATAGCACGTGAATTGACCAAAAGTAATTTGGTACGTTTCCCTTTCCAATCTAACAGCGCCTGGCTGTCTTTGTAGTTTATGATCAGGTCCGGTTTGTCTTCTCCTTTTTCCCACAGCTTTTCATAACGTTTGTCTTCTCCGAATTCCTTAAAATCAATTCCCCATTGAACAAGTAAATTTTTGCCTGCACGTTCAGCAATATCATGCAGTTTGTAATTGCTTCGGAATTCGTTTTCAGATTTTGATGGATGAAAATCGAGGTTTTTCATTTACAAAATATTTGTATAATAATTTTTTTCACTCTAAAAAAGGGTTTACAATTTTGGTTCAAACAATGCACACACTGCACCCGCTGGGTCTTGAATAACACAATACGTTCCTATATCACTGTAGTTTTTCGGTTCAACTAATATTTTTCCACCGTACGTTTTACATGCAGAAATACTTTCGCCAATATTTGCAACAGTAATATAGATTAACCACTGCGGAGGTAATTCTGAGTTTACACCACGTGCATGACAAATACCCGCAACGCTCGTTTCTGTTTCCGGTGTATTCATAACATAATCATCATATTGTTCCATTGATAAGGGCTGGGGCCTCCAGCCAACAACTTTGCTGTAAAAATCACGAGCCTTTTCGGCATCGGGAATTGTTAAATCCGTCCACCCAATCGTTCCAATTTCCGGTTTATTATTAGACATTTGAGAAATCCTTTCTAAAATTTGCCCCGAAAATAATTCTAAATAAACCATAAAACAATGTAACAAAAGAACGGTTCATTTCGTCTGTAATGTAGAAAATCAAAACATGTTTGAAGAAGAGAGATATCGTTTTCTAATTCGGCAGTACAAAAACAAAATTTATACTTACTCACTGTACATGTTGAAAAATAAAATGGACGCAGACGACGTTACCCAGGAAGTTATGATTCGCATCTGGGAAAACATCAACAAGTTCAAAATGCTTGCGGCAAAAACATGGATCATCAAAACAACAAACAATCTTTGTATTGATTGCCTGCGGAAAAGATCTATTGCTATGAAACGTGAAAGTGAAATAGATGCGACCTTTGAAGAAACTTTCAGCACAAGAAGCAGTGAAGATAATCCATTCCAGACAACACATTTTAAAATGATGGCATCTAAAGCAGAAGAAGCAATTCAGTGCTTGCCGGAAAATTTAAGAAGTGTTTTTGTTCTTTATGAAATTGAAGAGTTGAAGTACAGAGAGATTAGTAAAGCGCTTGAGATCCCGATCAACTCTGTAAAAGTTTATCTGCTGCGGGCAAGAAAAAAACTACAAGAGGAATTAAAAGAATATGAACCGAAAGAAGTCGTTTGATTTAACAGAGAAGATGCTCAATAAAATTATTTCAACCGCATACGGAGACGCATCTATTGTAGATAAAATAAAAGTCTTATACATCGCTTCGAGAAACAAAGAGATCCGCCGTCTTCTTGATTCATACAAAAAAACTATGGCAGAAATAAAACGCCTTGAAGAAAAAATTTGTCCGGATGAATTACTCGAATTGATTGCACGCAAGAATATTCCAATTGCAAAGGACAAAAACTCATTCACTTCAGATCTTTTCTCGATAATTTTTACGAGACCAATAATCTCAGCACTTACAACAATAATTCTGATTGCAGCAATAATAACGGCGCTTATAGTTAACAAGCCTGTAAAGTATAGCTACACGCAGGCAGAAATTATAAATGCGGAAAAACAAGCTGAGCATGCCTTCAATATAGTGAACAAAATTTTTAAAGAGACGCACTCAACTTTACAAAAGGAAATTCTAAGCAAACGGGTTGCCAAACCGATTGGTGAAAGCATAGAAATTATAAACAATTTATTTAAAGGAGAAATAAAA
>JBFLWC010000113.1:0-4652 GCA_040758415.1 Bacteroidota bacterium
CATCTTTTAATCTTTCCTTCCACTTCTATCTAAATTTACTCAAGCGAGCCGACAAGTTTTTCAACCTCTTCTAAAATTTCACAGCTCTTAACAACCTCTTTCATTTTCGAGTGATCGGGATAAAGCGGGCGGTCAACATCGAGATGATCAACATATCTTCTTACAACTTCACGGGCCTTTTCAACTCCTTTGCCATGTTTGAATTCGCGGAAGTCGAGCGCTTGTGCAGCGGCAATAAATTCTATTCCAAGAACACCGTATGCGTTATCAATTATCTGTGCATTTTTTATTGCTGTGTTCATTCCCATCGAAACAAAATCTTCTTGATCTGCCGCAGCAGGAATTGATTGAATAGATGCAGGCACCGATAGAATTCTTTGCTCAACGATTAGTGAATCTGCTGTATATTGACTTAGCATCAGCCCCGAAAACATTCCTGCTCCCTTTGTTAAAAATGCAGGCAGGCCAACACTCAATGCCGGATTTAACAAACGATTCAATCTTCGCTCGGACAAAACGCTAACCATAGTAACCGCTGCGCCAACCATATCCATCGGCAGTGAAACCGGTGTGCCTTGAAAATTTGCACCTGTGAGAGTGAGTTTTTCATCGGGTAAAAATATTGGATTGTCGCCAACGCCATTCAGTTCAATTTCAACTTGTTGTTTTGCCCATTCATAAGCATCGTGCGCTGCGCCGATAACTTGCGGCGAAGAGCGCATTGAGTACGCATCCTGAACTTTCATCTTTAGTTTGCCGGTTTGAATATCGCTTCCTTCGATGCATTTCATAATTGCTCTTGCGCTGCGGACTGCACCTTTGAATCCGCGCACTTCGTGTAGCAGGACGTTATACGGTTTTAAGTTTGCGAATAGAGCTTCAAGCGTCATAGCGCATGCAATCTCCGTCTGTTTTAACCAGCGGTTAATATCGTAAAGATGAATTGCGCTCATCGCTGTTAAAAGATTTGAGCCGTTGATTGTACCCAGTCCATCGCGTGCTTGAAGACCGGGAATTTTTATTCCTGCTTTTTCAAAGGCAACTTTGCCGGGGTATATTTCATTTTTGTAAAATGCTTCGCCTTCGCCAAGCATCAGCAAAGCAATTTGACTCATCGGCGCAAGATCTCCGCACGCACCTACAGAACCTTTTTGACAAACAACTGGCGTTACACCTTTGTTGAGCATTTCGATGAGTGTGCGAGTAATCTCCGGACGGATACCCGACATTCCGTGCGCGTGAACATTAATGCGTCCTGCCATTGCGCCGCGGACGTACTCAATTGGCGCCGGTTCTCCAATTCCTGCTGCGTGATTATATATTAAATATTTTTGAAACTGCCGGACTTGTTCATCGTTCAACACAACTTCGGAAAATTCTCCGATGCCCGTATTAACTCCATACATAATTTCGTGCGCTTGAATTTTTGCTTCGAGCATTGTACGGCATCTTTTAATTCTTTCAAGGGCTTCGGGATGTAATTCTACTTTTTCATTGTGGCGCGCAATAGCAACAAGTTTTTCGATTGTTAAATTTGAACCGTCAAGAATAACTGACATATTATTTCCTCAAAGAGATGGAAAATTGACTTATCAAACTTAATAAGAGTTTGTGAAAAAATGTGTAAAAAAATTATCTATTGTAGTAGAGACGCACCGGGTGCGTCTCTTGATAAGAGTTTCGAAAAAATTAGTAAGAAAATTATCTATTGTTGTAATAGAGACGCACCGGGTGCGTCTCGGAAGTAAACACAACAGGACAGATCCGTTACGAGACGGATTCTACAGACAGAAGATGTTGCGTGCAGATTTTAGCGTATTGTTTTTGATGTTTTTATTGACACCCATTATATTAGTCATACAAGAAGATTAGAAGTAAAGCTATGCTTAAAATAATTTTCCCTCTGATAATTATTACTCTTTTTTCATTCATCACCGGATGTAATAATGGAATTGAACCCGAACCGGAAAAATCAATACCAACGGAAAAAATGGGGTTCAGCGGAAAAGTTACTTTTACAGGCAATTGGCCCGAAGGTATTAAACGCACACACGTTGTAGTTTTCAAAAATGAAATAAAAACAAGCGATGATTTTTTTCCGCCAAACCTCGCTTTTGTAATTGATTCCATTCCATACAAAAGCAAAGAGTTTATTTACAACTCGGTTGAAGACAATTTCATTTCTGTCTTCCAATTAGCCCCGGGTGATTATAAATATATAGTTGTTGCGCAATCTAAAACCGCAGAGATTTCCCTTGATAGAAAAGATTGGTTCATAGTTGGTGTTTACTATAAAGACAACGATAAAACGAAACCTGGAACGATGACTCTTCAGGAAGGAAAAATGACTACGGGAATTGATATAGCTGTTGATTTTAGTAATCCGCCGCCACAGCCGCCAATGTAATCCGAGTTTTGTCCGCCGGCTGACGAATTGAGCTTCGGATTTTGAGCTTTGAATTTTGTTCCGCCAAACCTGCCTGCCGGTAGGCAGGGGCAGATTGGATTTTGAATTTGTATTGAGAAGGAATAAAATGAAAAAATTTTTAATTGCCCTAATTTTCATTTCACTCACAGTTAACTATGCTCAAACTTCTTCCATAAAAGGAAGAGTTATTTCGGATAAAAACGAACCTCTGGGAAATGTAAATGTAATTGTTCTTGGAAAGCAGTTAGGCGCTATGACCATGAATGACGGGAGTTTCGAAATAAAAAATTTACCATTCGGCGAATACATTCTCGAAGTATCAATCATAGGTTATTCGAAGAAAACTTTTTCTTTATCGCTTAGTGCTGATACAAAACCGATTACAATCATTTTAAATGAAGAAGCGGTACAAGCCGAACAAATTGTTGTAAGCGCAGGCAAATATGAGCAGAAAGTTCAAGACCTTTCAGTAAGCGCTGCAGTTATAACGCCCGATTTAATTTCACGCAAAAACTATTTGACTTTTGATGATATGCTGCGATACATACCTGGCGTGCAGATGAACCTTGAACAGGTCAGCATACGCGGTTCAAGTGGTTACAGCAAAGGTGCCGGAGCGCGTGTACTTGTTGCGGTCAACAGCATTCCAATGTACTCAGGCGATACAGGAGATATTGTTTGGGAATTGATTCCAATTGCGGACATCGAACGCATTGAAATTATCAAAGGTCCGGCAAGCTCGCTTTATGGCACAACTGCAATTGGCGGAGTTATAAACGTTGTAACTAAGTCCTCGGTAAAAAATCCTGTTACATATTTTCGTTCTTACGTTGGTGGTTACGATAAACCCGCATACGATTTTTGGAGGTGGAACAACAAGATACAGGCATTTTACGGAATCGAGCTTACACATTCAAACTCGATTGAAAATCTTGGCTACACGTTCTCTTTCAAAAAATTTGATAACATGAGCTACAGACAAAACGATTATGCAAAACGTTATCTTGGCTACGTTAAATTGAATTACGATTTTCCGGATGGTAACCGTTTTACATTCTTCGCAGATTTTCTCAATATGGATCGTGGAAATTTTCTCTACTGGAAAGATTCGCGCAACGCACTTGTTCCAAAAGATGAAGACAACGGCAACAAAGTAAAATCAAACCGTCTTTTCAGCGGATTGATTTATCATCACCGTTTCAGCAAAAATGTTGCCGCTGATTTTAAATCCAGTTACTACTACACAAAGTTCGATGGTTATGGAATTGAACTGACAACATCAACTGCAAATCTTTTTAGAAATGAACTGATTGCAAATATGATTCTATCCGACGTAGTTATTCTCACTTCCGGAGTTGAAGCGTTATATTCGAAAGTATCATCTAACATTTTTAAGAATCCGAAGTTTTTCAGCGCCGGCGCTTACTCTCAAGTAGAATATAAAGGGATTGCAAATTTGATAGCAACAGTTGGTGCCCGTTATGATTATATTAAATTGGATACGCTTAACAGCGCCAATGCTGTTACTCCCAAAGCTGGACTGAATTATAAATTAACAAAAGATTTTATTCTGCGTGCATCATTTGGTACTGGTTTTCGCGCGCCCACTCCTTCAGAAGTTTTTACAACTGCGGCTGTAGGCGGTGGAATTAACGTGAAAGAGAATCCGGATCTAAAATCTGAAACAAGTATTTCGGTTGAAACCGGTGCAATCTATAATTATTCAAAAGATCTTTCTTTCGATCTCGCTTTATTTCAAACCGATTACAAAAATTTTATTGAACCCAACTTGACGAAAGAAGGAAAAATTCAATTCGTCAATTTGAGCAAAGCACGAATTCAAGGAGTTGAACTCAGAGCAGATTGGTCAATCTTTCCAAACGAATTAAAAGTGACCACCGGATATAATTATACGTGGGCGCGCGATGTTAAAAAAAATGCAGCGATGAAATACCGTCCGCGCAACATTGTTTACTCACAAATCCGTTACTCGCCGCACCCTTTTGATTTCGCAATTGATTTTAGATACTGGAGTAAAGTTGAAGAGATAGATTATTTATTAACTCAACCGCCGCTTGCTTTAATTAAAGATGGTGATAAAAGGGTGCCGGTTTATGTTACAGATATAAGCGCCGGTTATAATTTTTTATTAGGAAATATTCCGGCTAAAATTTATGCGAATGCAAAAAACATTTTTAACTACAATTATGTCGAGTTCATTGGC
>JBFLWC010000114.1:0-4955 GCA_040758415.1 Bacteroidota bacterium
AACTCCAGTCGGGCTACGCCCTCCTTGCGTTACCCCATAATCCACTTTAACAGATTGTTTAACTATATTGTCACTGACATTTCTATTGAGTTGTAACTAGTGACATTTCTAAAGAGTTATTACAGCGGAAGGAAATAGTCATTTGTCAATCGTCAATAGTCAATAGTCATTTGTCAGTAGTCAATAGTATTTGGTTATTATTTGTTGAATGATAATTGATTATTGCCGAATGACTATTGACCAATGACCATTATCTTCTTCCAGCAGCAATTTCTTGAAGGCGCGTAATTCTTTCTTCAATAGGCGGATGTGTAGAAAATAATTTCATCAAAGATTTTCCGCTTAGTGGATTTACAATAAACATATGAGCTGAAGACGTACCTGCATTAGTCATCGGAAACACTTCATTTCCATGCTGCAGTTTACCTAAAGCAGATGCAAGCGCCAGCGGTTTACCTGAAATTTGCGCGCCGCCTTCATCTGCCATATACTCGCGTGATCTTGAAATAGCCATTTGAATTAACATTGCTGCAATCGGTGCAATAATCATCAAAGCTAAATCCGCAAAAATATTTCCTCTATCGCGGTCGTCTCTGTTGCCGCCGAAGATAGCAGCCCACCCAGCCATCCGCGCAATAAATGTAATCGTTCCAACCAAAGTAGCAGCAATAGTTCCAACTAAAATATCTCTGTTCTTAATGTGTGTCAGCTCGTGAGCAATTACACCTTCTAGTTCTTCTCCTTTGAGAAGATTCATAATTCCGGTTGTAACTGCAACTGCGCTGTGGTACGGGTTGCGCCCGGTTGCAAATGCATTCGGCGTTGGATTTTCCATCACATAAACTTTTGGCATAGGCAGCTCTGCTTTCATAGAAAGTTTTTCAACAATATTGAAGAGCTGCGGATATTGTTCCTGCGAAACTTCTTTGGCGCGATACATTGCCAGAACAATTTTATCCGAAAACCAATACGAGCCAAAGTTCATTATAAGCGAAAAGAAGAATGCTATCATCATTCCAGATTTTCCGCCGATAAGATTTCCAACAAGAATAAACAAAACCATCATTACGGTCATTAATATAACTGTCTTAAAGCCGTTCATTTATAACTCCTTTTTCTTTTAGAATGAATTTAACGTGAAAGATTTGTTCTGTCAAGATCATGCATTTTGGTATTTCTAACATAACCGAACTCTGAATTGTTCCAAATAATTTTGCACTTGTCTTTTTAGTCATTGGTCAATAGTCATTTGTCAATGGTTATTGGTCTGTAGTCAGTTGTTAATTGTTAATTGTCATTAGTTTACCTTATTATTCAGGAACTTAGGCACTTTGCATATCCAAATCCACACTTGTTATCTTTGCAATATCTTTTTTTAGAAAAGTTTTATGAGCAAAAATAAAATATCTATAATTACTCTCGGTTGTTCAAAGAACACAGTTGATTCGGAACGTTTGATGAGCCAGTTTAAACTCAACAATTTCGATTTGATTGATAATCCGAACCAAGCCGATTCAATAGTTATCAATACATGTGGATTCATTGAAGCTGCTAAAGAAGAATCCGTCAATGCAATTCTTTCTGCAGTTGAGCTTAAGAAAAAAGGAAAGATCAAAAAAGTTGTTGTTGCCGGCTGCCTTTCTGAACGATACATGAATGATTTGCGGAAAGAGATTCCTGAAGTTGACGCGCTCTTCGGAACAGAAGCGTATGAGGGAATCGTGCGCGAGTTTGGCGGTAATTTGAAATACGAATTACTTGGCGAACGGGTTATTACAACGCCTAAACATTTTGCGTATCTAAAAATAAGCGAGGGCTGCAGCAACCCCTGTTCATTCTGCGCAATTCCTTTAATGCGCGGGCTCCACAAAACTAAACCGATGGATCAGCTTCTTTTAGAAGCTGAGTTACTTGCTGCTCAAGGAGTAAAAGAACTTATAATCATCGGGCAGGATACAACCGATTACGGAATGGACCTTTACGGTAAAAGAAATCTTATAGAACTTCTTTTCAAACTTTCCGAAATTGCAGGCATCGAGTGGATCCGTTTGCTCTACGTTTACCCTTCTCACTTTCCGGAAGATTTGATGAATGAGATCGCTGTTAATCCGAAAATATGTAAATATATTGATATACCTCTTCAGCACATTTCTGATTCAGTTCTGAAATCCATGAGGCGCGGAATTACACAACGCAGAACAAAAGAACTTTTAGATAAGCTCAAAGAGAAAATTCCAAACTTAACATTGCGTACTACTTTCATTGTCGGTTATCCGAACGAAACTGAAAAAGAGTTTGAGGAACTATGTAACTTTGTACGCAATATAAAGTTTGACCGCTTAGGTGTTTTCACATATTCCATTGAAGAAAACACGCCGGCTTTTATTCTCGGAGATCCAATTCCGCAAGAAGTTAAAGAAGAGCGGAAAGCTGCGCTGATGGAAATTCAAAAAGAAATTTCCGAAGAAAAAAACCGTGCGTTTGTTGGGAAAGAAATGAAAGTCGTTATTGATCGTCTTGAGGATGATTACTACGTTGCACGCTCGGAACGTGATGCACCTGAAGTTGACGGAGAAGTTCTCATCAGCGCAAAAAATAATATCCTAAAGATCGGCGGGTTTTATAACGTTAAAATTTACGATTGCGATGAGTATGATTTATTTGGTAACTTATCTGTGCAACGAATGTATGATTAAGAAGCAAGGAGTGTGAAAAATGAAAAAAATAATTTTGATTTTGATGCTTTTCAGCCTGGTATTGCATGCTCAGGTCGAATATTCCGGCGTTAGCAGTTCTACCAGCGCATTAGTTTTTTATTTTGATGCAGCTGTGTTCAAAAGTAACGTTCCCAACAAAACACGTATTGACCTATTCGTTCAAGTGCCTTACTCAAGCATTCAATTCATTAAAACTGACAACGGCTTTCAGGCTAACTACAGCGTAATACTAACTTTTTTAGACGAGGAGAAAAAAAATATTTTATTCGAACGGGTATGGAAAGAAAGAGTTGTAGCGGCAGATTTTGAACAGACAATTTCTAAAAATAATTTTAATCTCAGCTACAAAAATTATGACCTTCTTCCGGGCAAATATTTTTTAAAATGTAGTGTTGAAGATTCCGATTCACGCAGAACCTCTTTGAAAGAGTTTCCTCTCAATGTCCGGCAAATTCCGGATTCACTTGGCATTAGCGATTTAATGTTTATCTCTGAAGTGATAAAAGATTCTACCGGTAATAAAATTATTCCAAACGTTTCAGCTACAGTAACAAACAAAAACAGTTCCCTCTCTTTCTACTTCGATATTTATTCAAACAAAAGACAGGATGTAATTCTTGAGTACTCATTGAACAACTTAAAGAACAATACCTCTTTCAAACAGTCGGATCCGCGCTTACTTAAAGCAGGTGTTAATTTAATAACACACACAATCAGCAGCACAAGTTTTTCCCTTGGCGATTATTCTTTGAGCGTTACACTCAGAGATCAAAATTGGAAAGAAATCGTAACTATCGAAAAAAAACTTTACTCTAAAATTTTCGGCATACCTTCCTCCATTGCGGATCTTGATAAGGCGGTAAATCAAATGAGATATATTGCATCGCCGCCGGAATTGGACTTCATTAAAGAGGGAAAAGATTATGCTGAAAAGCTAAACCGCTTCCTCGCTTTCTGGGATAAAAAGAAACCAAATCAAAAATCCGATGAGAACCCGATACTTTACGAATATTACAGACGCATTGATTATGCAAACAAAAATTTTAAGGGAGTTGGCGAGGGATGGCGCAGTGATATGGGAATGATTTATGTTACATTTGGTCCCCCAAGCAATGTTGAACGTCATCCGTTTGATGCTTATTCAAAACCGTACGAGATCTGGTCTTATTATGAATTGAATAGAAGTTTTATTTTTTCCGATATAACAGGATTTGGAGATTATCGTTTGGTAAACCCTGATTACAGCCGTTGGCCAGGCTATAGACCGTAATAGGACGCAGAGTGCAGCGTGTAAAACGTAGAATTATCCGCTTGATAAAATCTTAAATCTACTTTTAAAATGATTCTCACTGTTACAATCAATCCTCTTTTAGAAAGACGACTTTTTTTTTCCGTTGAACTAGGGAAAGAGAACAGAAGCAAGAGAGAAATTTTTTATGCGGGCGGAAAAGGAATTAATGTCAGCAGACAATTGAACTTTCTGGGAATAAAAAATTCTGCCTTCACATTTTTAGGCGGCAACAACGGAAAAATTCTGCGCCAATGTTTGACGGATGAAGGAACTGATTACACTTTTGTCTCTACAAAATCGGAAACACGTTCGGCTGATTTAATCATCGAAGAAAATAAAAACTGCATGTCTTCCTTTTTTAGCACCAACAGTACAATCACATTTGAAGAAGCGTCCGAGTTCAAATTCAAACTTGAGAAGACGATTAAGAACTGTTCGATGGTTGTTTTTGCGGGTAGTTCACCGTGTGCTTCAACCGATGATATTTTCCCTTTTGGAATTGAACTTGCAAACAGGTATGATAAAATATCAATACTCGATACTTACGGTTCACATCTAAATAAATGTATAGCCGCCGGTCCCACTGTTATTCATAATAATGTTGATGAAGTGGAAAAATCGTTGGGCATTTCTTTACAAAATGAAAATGAAAAGTTAGAATATTTGCGAGAGCTTTATACAAAAAAAATTAAGCTGATTTTTTTAACAGACGGGGCAAAACCGTTTTATGCGGCGAAGTTTGATTTCCATTATAAAGTTGAGCCGCCTTGTGTTGATGTTGTAGATGCAACCGGCAGCGGCGATGCGTTTGTTGCCGGAATTGCTTACGGATTAGAAAACGCGCTGGTGTTCGATGAGTTTATAAAAATTGCTTCTGCCCTCGGTACTGCTAATGCTTTAAAACTTGATACGTGTAATGTTTCTTTTGAGGAAATGAACCGGTACAT
>JBFLWC010000115.1:0-11188 GCA_040758415.1 Bacteroidota bacterium
AAAGTTGATGTAAAAGGAAAAGTTCTGGGCTGCACGGAAGACGGCAGAACAAAAATTCAGATTGACTACAAGAGTTCAAAAATTTCCAAAGAAAAAGCCCTCTCCTTAGGAGAGGGTTTGGGAGAGGCGGTACTTCCGGTTTACGGAGAAGCCAATGCAAAGAATTTTTTAGCTGCATCGGCTGTTGCGCTGAAGCTGGGATTGAATTCAAAACAAATTATTTCCGGCGCAAAAAAACTTAAAACTGTTCATGGAAGATTGGAAGTGAAGGAATTTAAAAACGCATTCGTAATTGACGACACATACAACGCAAGTCCGGCATCAGTCGAATCGGCTGTTGAGCTTGTAAAAAAAATTAAGAAATTCAAAAACAAGTTAGTTGTTCTTGGAGATATATACGAGCTTGGAAAAAGTGCCCCGAAACTTCACAAAAATTTAGCAGAATTATTTTTGCCGGATAACAATTTAATTGTCCTCACAATCGGAAATATGATGGCGTATTTGCACCGGGCGCTTCGAAAGAAAAAAGTAAAATCAATCCATTTCCATTTGCGCGAAGCTTTGGGACTTTACCTGCAATACCAGGAAATTGAAAACTCGGTTATTCTCGTAAAAGGTTCGCGCGGAATGAAGATGGAAGAGTTTGTAAACGTTTTGGAGAAAAGGTTTGGGTAATGTTCTACTATCTCTTTGATTACATAAATAAAATTTTCAGTCCACCCGGATTTGACGTATTTCGTTTCCTGTCATTTCGTTCGGCTCTGGCTGCAATTACAGCACTGCTGCTCTCTTTTATTTTCGGACCGATAATTATTACACGATTAAAAAAGAATCAAGTTGATCAACCGATTCGTGAAGAAGGACCAAAGACACACAAAAAGAAAGCCGGCACGCCAACAATGGGCGGACTAATCATTATTGTATCTGTTGTGCTTCCAGTACTTTTGTGGAGCGATATAAAGAGCATATATATTCTCCTCGTTTTATTCGGAACAGTTTTTCTTGGTGCGGTTGGATTTCTTGATGATTATTTGAAAGTTGTAAAAAAACTTCCGCAAGGTTTAATTGCGCGTTACAAATTGATGGGACAAATTTTTGTTGGATTGGTTGTAGGTGCGGCAATTTATTTTCTGCCCGAGTTTTCACAATTCAATACACAAACCACTTTACCATTTTTCAAGAACTTGAATTGGGATTTTTCTTATCTATATATACCGTGGGTTGTCTTCATAATAACTGCGATTTCAAATGCAGTGAACTTGACTGATGGATTAGACGGTCTTGCAATCGGAACGATTATAATTGTAATGCTTGCTCTGGCAATTATATGCTACGTTACAGGTAACGTAATTTATGCGGATTATCTAAATATAATTTATTTGCCGGGAAGCGGTGAGCTTACGGTTTTCATTGCTGCATTGATTGGTGCCGGTCTTGGTTTTTTGTGGTTCAATTTTTATCCCGCGCAGGTTTTTATGGGCGATACAGGTTCGCTCTCCCTCGGCGGTGCATTTGGAGTGATGATGATCTTGATTAAGAAAGATTTACTCATTCCAATTCTCGGAGGAATTTTTTTCATCGAAACTTTATCTGTAATAATCCAGCGCCTCTATTTTAAGTATACGAAAAATAAATACGGTGAAGGTAAAAGAGTTTTTAAGATGGCGCCCATTCATCATCATTTTGAACAATTGAACTGGGCAGAGCCGAAAATTGTAATCCGGTTTTACATCATAACAATAATTCTTGCGATAATCAGTTTGGCTTCATTTAAAATAAGATAATGGACATCATCGGGAAAAAAATAACGGTCATTGGCGCAGTTAAGAGCGGGGTTGGCGCGGCAAAACTTGCAAAAAAAGTTGGCGCTGTTCCGTTTGTAAGTGACAATAACTCGAAAGAAAAATTACAGAAATCAATTTTAACTTTTGAAAAGGAGGGAATTGATTATGAATGCGGAACGCACACAGAAAAAGTTTACGATTGCGATTTGATGATTACAAGTCCCGGTGTGCCGTCAGACTCGTTGGTGCTGGTAAAGGCGCGGGAAAAAAATATTAGAGTGATTAGTGAAATTGAGTTTGCCTCATGGTTTTGCAAAGCCAGCATTATTTCGATTACCGGAACAAACGGGAAAACAACAACAACATCTCTGATGAATTATACTTTGAATGAGTGTGGAAAAAAATGTTATGCTGCAGGAAATATCGGCAACGCATTTTCAGAAATTGCTCTTGATGTTAAAGAAGATGAATTTGTTGCGCTCGAAACGTCAAGTTTTCAGTTAGACTTTGCCGATAAATTCAAGCCGCGCTTCTCTATGATATTGAACATTACCCCGGATCATCTGGATAGATACAACAACAGCTTTGATGAATACATCGCTTCCAAAATCAAAATTACAGAGAACCAAAACGAAGACGATTTTTTTATTTACAATGCTGATGATCCGGAAATAAAAGCGAATTTAAAAAATGAACGTGTTCAACAACTTGCCTTCTCGTTAAGAGATGATCCGTCAGCTGACGGACCGGCCGGAGCTTTTTATAAAGAAGGCAAGATGTTCTTTACACGTTTCGGAAAAGTTACAGAGGTTTGCTCGGTTTCCGATTTATTCATCAGAGGCATGCACAATGTTGCAAACGCACTTGCAGTTTTGACAGCTGCTAAACTTTTAAATCTGCCGGATCAAAAAATTAGAAACGCATTTGCATCCTTTAAAGGTGTTGAACATAGATTAGAATTCGTCTGCGAACTTGATGGTGTTGAATATATAAACGATTCAAAAGCAACAAATGTTGATTCGGTTTGGCATGCGCTTAGGAGTTTCGAGAAACCGTTGTATTTAATTCTCGGTGGAAAAGATAAAGGAAACAATTACGATCAAATCCGCCAGCTCGTTCTTAAAAATGTAAAGAAGATTTATGCAATAGGTTCATCTGCACAGAAAGTTTACGATTACTTTAGCACAATTGTACCGACAGAAATAAAAGAATCTCTCGAAAGCTGTGTGTATGCCGGAAGAAAGGAAGCGACGCGCGGGTCAATCGTTTTGCTTTCTCCTGCGTGTGCAAGTTTTGATATGTTCGAAGACTATGAACACCGTGGAAGAGTATTTAAAGAAACTGTAAATAAATTGGCTTTATGAATAGATATGTAAAAATATTGATAGGACTTGTAGTTGGCTTTATTGTTCTTGGTGCAGTTATGGTTTTAACTGCAAGCGGAACATACAGCTTGAACAAGTTTAACAATTTGTATTTCTTATTTAAGAGCCATCTGTGGAAAGTAGTTGCTGCAATTTTAGGAATGATATTTTTCTCTTATCTGCCATACGATAAATACCGCAGCTACAGTAAATGGGCGTTGATTGGAATTATCTTCGTTTTGATTTTTACTTTTCTCTTTGCACCAAAAGTTAAAGGCGCTCAACGCTGGATTGATCTCGGACTCATTCAGTTTCAACCGGCGGAAGCTGCAAAAGTAATTTTAATTATCCACATTGCCGCTATGTTGGAAAGGATTGGAGATGAACTAAAAGATTTTAAAAAAGGTTTTATCCTTCCGTTGATTTGGGTTGGACCCGTTTGCCTTTTTGTTCTTCTTCAACCAAATGTAAGCACTGCAATAATAATTGCAATAACAGCATTGGTAATTTTGTTTGTAGCCGGCGCAAAGTTGAAACACATTTTAGGAATTGTAATTCCGTCGGGATTAGTTGTTGGAACCATAATTATGATTTTAAAACATTCGCGGGAAAGAGTTATTACATTCATCGAAAGTTTGGTGAATGGCGGAGATATTAATCTTCAAGTTAAACAGGCAAAGATTGCACTTGGAAGCGGCGGAATTGTAGGAATTGGTTTAGGGCAAAGCAGACAGAGCGATTTGTTTCTTCCCGAATCTTACGGCGATTTTATTTTTTCAATTCTTGGAGAAGAGCTTGGATTTGCCGGTGCGGTTACAGTTTTGTTCTTTTATCTCTTTTTGTTTTTCATTTGTCTTGTAATTGCAAAGAAAGCACAAGACAAATTCGGTCAACTTTTAGTGCTGGGTTTAGGGTTTAATATAATTATCAGTGCATTCATCAACGCCTGTGTTGTAACCGGGTTAATACCCACAACCGGCATCACGCTGCCGTTTATCAGTTTCGGTGGAACGTCAATTATTCTTTTTGCTGTTTCGATTGGAATTATTGTAAATGTTGGAAGACAAACTGTAAGAACAACAGAACTAAAAATTGCTCAGGTAGGATGAAGAACAAAACTCCATATCGTTTCATATTTACAGGCGGCGGAACAGGCGGGCATTTATATCCCGCACTTGCAGTTGCGCAGCAGATTAGAAATATCAAACCTGAATCTGAAATTTTATTTGTCGGCGCAAAAAATAAAATAGAAGAACGCATAGTGCCGGAGTACGGATTCAATTTTAAATCAATTTGGGTAAGCGGGTTTTCGCGCAAACTAACGCTGAACAATATTTTTTTTCCGGTAAAGCTTTTTGTTTCTGCAATACAATCGCTGGCAATAAATTTTACTTTTAAGCCGCGTGTTGTAGTAGGAAGCGGCGCTTACGTTTCCGGTCCGGTTGTTTGGGCTGCCTCTCTATTTGGTGCAAAAGTAATTTTACTTGAACAGAATAGTTATCCGGGTCTTACAAATAGAATGCTTGAAAAGAAAGCGAGCGAAATTCATCTCACATTTGAGGAATCAAAAAAATATTTCAGAGATGAATCGAAACTGAAATTAACCGGCAATCCGGTAAGAATAAATTTAAAACCCGGTGATAAAGCAAAAGCGAAAAGAAGTTTTGGCCTGGATGAATCAAAGAGAACGTTATTAGTTATTGGCGGAAGCGGCGGCGCACGTTCTATTAATCAAGCGGTTGCCAGCAACATAAAAAAATTAGTTGAAAGCGGTATACAAACTATTTGGCAGACCGGGCAATTTTATTTTGACCAATACAAAAATTTAGAAAGCGAATCTGTAAAAATTTTTCCGTTTATAAACGATATGTCTGCTGCATATTCTGCATCTGATGTTGTTCTGGCGCGTTCCGGCGCTACAACAATTGCAGAGGTTTCATATCTGGCACTGCCTGTTATTTTTGTTCCTTCGGCAAATGTTGCAGCAAATCATCAGCTTATGAATGCGAAATCTCTGAAAGAAGCTAACGCTGCCGAGCTGATTGAAGACAAAAATTTAGAAGCGGAATTTTTACCGGTTATCCAGGAAATATTTGCTAACGAAGCTCGACAACAAAAATTGAAAAAAAATATTTCGATGTTTGCAAAACCCCTGGCTGCTAAAATTATAGCAGAAAGTGCAATAAAATTAGCCGAGGTGACTTAACAAGTATCGAGTATCAAGTATCAAGTATCAAGTATCAAGAGAAATTTTTTATGATGATGAATACAATTAAAAACGTTCACTTTGTTGGTATCGGCGGAATCGGGATGAGCGGTATCGCAGAAATATTATTGAGCCAGGGTTTTAATATTTCCGGCTCAGACCTTGCTAAGACGGAAGTTACAGATCGCCTTGAAGGACTCGGAATAAAAATTTACGAAGGACATTCTCCCGATAATTTGAAAGATGCAGATGTAGTTGTTTATTCATCAGCTGTGAATTTGGATAACCCTGAAGTTAAGGAAGCATTCGCAAGAAAAATTCCGGTTATCAAACGTTCTGAAATGCTTGCAGAATGTATGAGAATGAAATATGGAATCGGGATAGCAGGCACGCACGGAAAAACTACAACAACATCAATGGTAGGATTAGTATTAACTGAAGCGGGAATTGACCCGACAATTATAGTTGGTGGAAAGTTGAGCGGACTTGGTGGAACTAATGCACGGCTTGGCGCAGGAGATTACATAGTTGTTGAAGCTGATGAATTCGACAGAACATTTTTAAAATTGACACCAATCATTGCAGCCCTTACAACTCTGGAAAGAGAACACTTAGACACATACAAAGATTTAGATGATATAAAAACTGCGTTTATCGAATTTGCAAACAAAGTTCCTTTTTTCGGCTTTGTTGTTTTATGTCTTGATGAACCTGCGCTTCAAGATGTAATTCCCCAGATCAACAAAAAAATTTTTACTTATGGTATTACTCCGCAAGCAGATATCCGTGCTGCTAACATCACTCACTCGCAAAATCGTTCAGAGTTTAGCGTGATTTATCTCGGCAAAGATATAGGACGAATAAGAATCAACATCCCGGGTTTACACAACATAAAAAATTCTCTTGTTGCAGTTACGATTGCAAAAGAGATGGGTGTTGAGTTCAGCGTGATCAAAAAAGCGCTTGAATCGTTTACCGGTGTTTACCGCAGATTCGAAACAAAGTATGAAAATGAAATAATGGTGATTGATGATTACGGTCATCACCCCACAGAAATAAATGTAACACTTGATGGAATACGACGCGGATGGAATAGAAGATTAATTGCTGTATTTCAGCCGCATTTATATTCGCGCACACGCGATTTCTACGCCGAGTTCGGACGTTCGTTTTTAAACTCTGACGTTTTTATTTGCACCGATGTTTATCCCGCGCGTGAAGAACCTATAGAAGGAATTACAGGTGAACTAATCGCGAACAGTGCAAAAAACTTTGGGCACAAAAATGTTTACTACGAAGCCGATAAAACAAAAGTACCGGAACTTCTTCAGAAGATTTATAAAAAAGGGGACATCATAATAACTATGGGTGCCGGAGATATTTGGAAATTTGGGAACATCTTTGTTGAATTTCTGAAATCCAAAAACAATGCACCGATGATAAATGATAAATGATAAATTAT
Source organism: Bacteroidota bacterium (assembly GCA_040758415.1). GTDB lineage: Bacteria > Bacteroidota > Ignavibacteria > Ignavibacteriales > Melioribacteraceae > Fen-1258. Next base: position 6,817 of record JBFLWC010000115.1, read on the forward strand.
AAATTATAAATTATAAATTGTATATGACTAATGACTAAGACAACAAAAATATTGAGTGCTTTTTTCTTACTTGCTACGATAGGGTTAATGGTTTATTTATCTATTGATTTGAAAGACGGGAACGAATACAGGATCAACTTAATTTTGCTTGAAGGAAACGATCATCTTTCGAAAGAGCAGTATATGAATTTTGCGAACTTGTTCGATAAATCAGTTTATGGAAAACTTTCCCTGCAAATCATAAAAGATAGAATAGAAAAACATCCTTACGTTCAGAGTGCGGATGTTCGTTATGATGGCAGCGGAAAAGTTTCTGTAAAAATTGTAGAAAAGATTTTTGATTCAATTCTTTTGGATAGCAGCAGTCAATACATCTTAACAGAAAATTTGCAGTTGCTGCCGGTTTTACCGGGCACAAAAAAAATTGATTATCCCGTAATCTCTAATCCTTTAATCGGCAGCCAACTTAAAGTTTTGTCATCTATGAAAAAGATAAACGACATTGTTATTGCATCCAAAATAATTTCTGCTGTAAAACTTCTCAATCCGGAATTGGAAAAAGATTTTTCATCAATAGATCTGCAAGACGGCGGCGATGTTGTTCTCTTCTTCTCGAGTTTAAATTACCCCGTTATCATTGGTAAAGGAAACGAGATTAAAAAAATTTTTTACTTCAACAGTCTTTGGAATTATTTGAAAGGAAAAGAAATAAATAACTATCTGGAATATGTGGATTTGCGTTACGGCGGACACGTATACCTTGGTATAACAGAACAGGGCATAGAAGAGGGGCAAAAAAAATTATGAAGAGAAATATAATAGCAGGTTTGGATCTTGGCACAACAAAAGTTTGTGCTGTGATAGCAGAACAGGTGGAAAACAATTTGAACATTTTGGGATTCGGTGTAGCACCTTCGGAAGGGTTGAACCGCGGATTGGTTGCAAACATTTCTAAAACCGCCGAAGCTATTATAGAAGCTATGAATATTGCATCGAATAGAGCCGGTCTTCAAATTAAGGAATTAAACGTTGGCGTTGCAGGTGAACACATTACAAGTCTGCGCCACAGGAATTATGTTACTATAAATAATCCTGAAAACGAAATTACTCAGCAGGATCTGGAACGGCTGCGTGCCGATGTTCAAACAATTCGCATTCCGTCTGATCGGCAGATTCTTCACATCATTCCGGAAGAATTTTCCGTTGATCATCAGAGCGGAATTGACGACCCGATTGGAATGTGCGGCTCGCGCCTTGAAGCGTTGAATCATGTTGTACTTGCTTCTGTCCCGGCAATTCAAAACATAAAAAAATCTGTTGAGCGAGCAGGATACATTGTTAAAGATTACGTTCTACAACCAATTGCATCAAGTTTTGCAGTGCTCGAAGAGAATGAAAAAGATTTAGGTGTGTTGTTGATTGATATTGGCGGCGGCACAACCGACATTGCAATATTTCACCGCAAAGCAATCAAGCACACAAAAGTAATAGGTGTTGCAGGCAATCAGGTTACAAACGACATTCGCGAAACTTTAGGAATAGTAACCGCCGATGCAGAGAAGCTCAAAAAAGAACACGGCTATGCAACAGAGCATGCAATAATTAGGGAAGAAGACATTTTTATAAAAGGTGTTGGCGGAAGAGGAAATGTAAAAATTCCTTTAACTCTTTTTACGCAAATCATAAGCATCAGAATGAAAGAGTTATTCTCTATAATAGATAATGAACTTCGTCATGCAGGATTCAAAAATAAAATCAAAGCCGGCGTTGTATTAACCGGCGGCGGTTCGCTGCTAAAGGGCTGCACCGAATTAGCCGAAGAAGTTTTTGGAATGCCTGCCCGTATCGGTGTTCCGCTAGATCTCGGTTCAGGATTATCTACAGAAGTAGAAAGCCCGGAGTTTGCAACTGTTGCAGGATTGATCAGAGGAATTCCGGGCAGTAAATCGGAACACTTTACAACGGTTAGAACAATCGGTAAAGAAAGCAAATTAAATTTTGGTAAAGCTTTCAAAAGAATACAAGAATTCTTTGATAAATTATAAAACACCATAACAAGGAGGAATCATGTCAACCATTACAGAAAAACGGCCACGGTTCATCACGCTCGAAACACAAAGACCAATGTCTGCACAACTTAAAGTTATAGGGGTTGGCGGCGGCGGCTGCAATGCGATTGATAGCATGATCGAGCGCGGTTTAACCGGAGTAGAGTTCCTTGCTGTCAACACAGACGCGCAGGTTCTTGAAGAAAGTTTTGCCCAGCAAAAAATTCAGATAGGAACAAATGTAACGCGCGGACTTGGCGCCGGTGCAGACCCTAATGTTGGAAGAAAATCCGCTGAAGAAGATAGAGAAAAAATTACACGTCATCTTGAAGGCGCCGATATGGTTTTTGTTACAGCAGGTATGGGCGGCGGAACGGGAACCGGTGCTGCGCCGATAGTTGCTTCAATTGCTAAAAGTATGGGCGCGCTTGTTATTGGTATTGTTACCAAACCGTTTAATTGGGAAGGTAAGCAAAGAATGAAAAACGCCGAAGAGGGGATAGCAGACCTTAGACAGTATGTTGATAGTTTGATTGTAATTCCGAACAGCAGAATACTCAGTATAATTGATACTGCAACAGCTGCAAAAGCTGCTTTCAATAAACCCAATGAAATTTTATATGAAGCTACAAGAGGAATTGCAGATATAATAACGATAAAAGGAATTATAAATGTTGACTTTGCAGATGTTAGAACGGTGATGAGAGACAGCGGACAGGCATTGATGGGGTGCGGAATTTCGAGCGGTGAAAATCGTTCTGTTGAAGCCGCACAAAAAGCAATTTCTTCGCCGCTCCTTGAAGGTATATCAATCAAAGGTGCGAAGAATATTCTTCTCAACGTTACTGGTCCTACAAATATGACTATGCAGGAAGTAGAAGCAGGAAACAATGTAATTTTTGAAGCTGCAGGAGAAGAAGCAAATGTAATCTTTGGTACTGTTATCAAAGATCAGATGAATGAATATATCTCTTATACAGTAATTGCAACAGGATTCGATACGAAATCAAGTTCTAATCCAATCAGCAATCTTAAAACAGAGAAAGCCGAAAGAAAACAGGAAAAGAAAATTGTTAATTACGGCGGCTTCCCGGCAAAGCGCGGAATGGAATTGGATAACGATACTGATTTAACCGTTCCGACAATTCTTCGCGTTAAAAAAAGTAATTTGGATTTATTCGAGCAGAGTGCAATCGAAAGTGGTTTCAAAACAGAACGCAGCGATTACAATAATAATGATGACTATTACTCGAATAGAAATAGAGAAGAAGAAGACAGCTCTTCGTTCTTGAGAAAAATTATGGACTAAACAAAAGTACGAAGTACGAAGTACGAAATACGAAATACGAAATACGAAGAAATTCAAATTCGTCCCTCGTCCCTCGTCCCTCGTCCCTCGTCCCTCGTCCCTCGTACTTATAATGCGGCCTTTATTTTTACCAGCACTAAATTTTTCTTTTAGAATCGGAATTACTAATTTTACCCACCAAAAGAAGAAAAATCAAAATCCCATGAAAAAATTATTTATCATTTCCTTTATACTAATCTCTTTAACTCTAACACTTGCGCAAGAAGATGGGGATGTTGGATGGGTTGCACGTTTTGGAGCAGCTGGCGGAGTTAACCCTGCTTTTGTTTTTCCTAATCTTGATCCTATTAATTCTCAGATTAAAAAGATCGGGATTGACCAACTCTCAAATTCCGGAATGTTTGTTCTTGGCGGCAGCGGTTATATTTATATTATGCTGGTGGAAAATTTAAGAGTAGGCGGGATGGGTATAGGCGGAACTAAAAGTACAAGTGGACTTGTAGGCGGTCTCAATAAAGAAGTAAAATATAATTACGGATTTGGCGGTGTTACTGTAGAGTATACTTTACCATTTGTAAAAAATATTGCGGTTTCTTTTGGTGCTATTCTCGGAGCGGGTTCATCAAGTATAGAGATTTACCAAAACGCGGGTTCATTTACATGGGAAGATACATGGAGAAAAGTTAATAACGGAATTGTTTTAACAAATCAAGTGAGCGATAAAATCTCAAACACATTTTTTACAATAGCCCCAACGGTAAACATTGATATTCCTCTCAGCCGTTTCATTGCTTTTAGAATCGGCGGTGGATACGTTGCTGCAATAAGCGGGGACTGGAAAATAAATAATGGTCAAAGCATCGCAAATATTCCTTCGGATTTAAGCATCAATTCGTTTTTCATTCAGACCGGTATATATTTCGGATTAATAGCTTTCTAAATCTATGACAACAAAAAGAGTTTTAGTTACCGGCGGTGCGGGGTTCATCGGAAGCAATTTTATTAATTATATTTT
>JBFLWC010000116.1:0-2950 GCA_040758415.1 Bacteroidota bacterium
GGTCCCGGACAGGATGCAATATCAGATCTAAGAAAGATTCTTGATATAGCATGGCAGAATAATCTTGGAATGATTTTGTCTCTCTGGTCATTTGATATGCTGAGGAGTTCAATAGGCGAACCGTATTTAAGTCGGAATAAACTTCTTTTAAGAGATACTCTTTACACAAAAGCTTACATCAATAATTCTCTAATTCCTATGGTAAGAGAATTAAAAGGACATCCGGCAATAATCGCATGGGAAGTTTTTAATGAACCGGAAGGAATGAGCGTTGAATTCGGATGGAGCAGTATTACCACTGCCGATATTCCGATGGTTGATATTCAGAGAACAGTAAACTTGATTGCCGGCGCAATTCATAGAGAAGACCCGAATGCAAAAGTAACAAACGGAGCGTGGAGTTTTATCTCTCAAACCGATGTAACCAACCTTGCAAAAGTATCAATCACTCTACTTGAAACACCAACACAAGAAGAGAAAAGAAAAATTGAAGAACAATTTGAAAGAAAGTATAAAGTAAAACTCAGCGCTGAGAATATTCTTACTGAATTTATGAAAAGCTCTGCTGCGAACATGAACTATTACCGCGACGATAGATTGATTCAAAGCGGCGGCGATCCTAAAGGTGTTTTGGATTTTTACACCATGCATTATTACAGCTGGGCTGGCACTTTACTTTCTCCGTTCCATTATCCATACTCAAATTGGCAGTTAGATAAACCTTTAGCAGTTGCAGAGTTTTATATGTATGATACGTTCGGCGTAAAGTACGAAGACTTATATAAAGTACTTTTCAACACAGGTTATGCCGGCGCATTGGATTGGGGATGGGACGATACGCAGCTTAGCACAAGAGCAAAACAAGCTATGAAAGATTTGTTCCACACTAACCCTTACGATCTTGTTGTCAATCCAAAGAGTGGTGTAATTTATTTATTTAGAGCAGGCTCAACCATTCTTGAAAAAGGAGACAGCACTTTGATTGAATGGAAAGCTGCATTAGGTTCTCAAGTTACTCTCAACAATGCAGCCGTGCCTGTAAACAGCAGCCAATTTGTTAAACCAAATCAAACCACTTTTTATCAATTAATTACAAAAGGTGAAGTCCCTTCTACTGCTACTATTTTAGTTGAAGTACTTCCTTCCGGAAAGATTATCTCCTTTAAGGCATCGTCTAAGCAGATTGGAGCTGGCGAATCAACAACATTGATCTGGGAAACAACAAGGGGTTCAGTTGTAACATTAAATAATATGCTGGTTGATGAAGATGATTCGATGCAAATAACTCCGGTTGAAAATCTTACAAAGTACACATTGATTGCCAAAGGAGAAATTACGGATTCAGCCATAATTTATATCTCAATTGTTCCTGTTAATCAGGTTAACAGAGCGCTTTTTAGGAATGCAACAGCTTCATCATCAGAACGGGGTCTTGGACATGATAAACCCGAATACACAGTTGATGGAGATTTGAATACTTACTGGAGTAGTGAACCTTCGGACTTACAATGGATAGAGATAGATTTAGGTGCAAGCTACACGATTGAAAAAATTATTTTTTATTGGGGCAGTGCATTTGCCGAGAAATTTAGAGTTGGTGTATCGCATGATAAAATTAATTACCAGCTGCTCAAACAAACTTTGAGTGGAAGCGGAGGAATAGAAACTCTAGAAAATTTACAAGGAACGGGAAGGTATGTTAAAATTCTGCTTGATAAACGCGCAACACAAGCCGGGTATTCTATAAAAGAGATTGAGATTTACGGCAAACCATTTATAACTTATATTTCAGATGACAAACCAAGGGCACCAACATCATTCTTTCTTTCTCAAAATTTTCCGAATCCATTTAATCCGGAAACAGTTATCAGTTATCATCTGCCAGTTAACAGTTTCGTAACATTAAAAGTCTATGACATACTTGGCAGAGAAGTTGCAACACTTGTAAACGAATATCAACAAGCCGGCATTTATAATTCGCAATTCGCAATACGCAATTATCAATTAAGCTCCGGCGTATATTTTTACAGACTTCATGCCATCCCGCAAAGCGGGAAACAAACAGGCGATTATGTTCAGACTAAGAAGATGATTTTTTTAAAATAATGCCCCCTCCATCTCACCCAAAGGGGGAGAGAAAAACGCTTGGTCTGAGTATTGACTCCGACCTGCGTTGAATGATACCCCCGACCCAAGTGTCGGGGTATTTAACGTCCTCCCCTTTGGGGAGGATTTTCCCGTAGGTCCGAAGGACTCCTTACGGAGGATTCTGGCATAGCCATTCCTTCGGAACTTCGGAAAGGTGGGGCGAATAAAAATTTTGTATAAATCAAAATTTTCAATACAGTGATTTATGAAAAGGATATTCCAGCTTTCTATTTTTTTTATTACACTGCTTCTCTTAGAAGGATGTTCGTCATTATTAGTGAAAGAGAATCTGCAATACATTAAAGTCCGCGGAACTCAATTCGAATTAAATGGCAAGCCATATTATTTTACAGGCACAAACTTATGGTACGGTTGTTATCTCGGCTCTTCCGGTGAAACCGGAGATCGCAAAAGACTCGTCAGAGAATTAGATAATCTAAAATCGCTTGGCATTACAAACCTGCGTGTGTTAGCAGCTTCGGAAGATTCTTACATAAAAAAATCTTTGCAGCCGGCAATTCAAAAAGCACCGGGAGTTTACGATGAAGATCTATTAAATGGTATGGATTTTCTTTTGTCTGAAATGAAAAAACGTGATATGCATGCAGTTATTTTTTTGAATAATTATTGGGAATGGTCCGGTGGAATGGCTGTTTACAACAAATGGTTTGGTGATGGAAAAGTTGTAGACCCGGAAGACCCAAATGAAGGATGGGGTGCTTTCATGAATTACTCTGCTGCTTTTTACAGGAACGAAAAAGGGAATAAATATTTCCGCGAATACATTAAAAAAATTATTACA
>JBFLWC010000117.1:0-2138 GCA_040758415.1 Bacteroidota bacterium
GCATTCGCTGAATATTCTTTTTAACTGCATTAAAATTTGCCATAAACTTTTGCCGGTCATTTTTTTATAAAGAGAAAAATCATTCAAGCAGATTGATTGAAGAATAAAATCTATTGTAAGAATGCCGCCCGGATCTTTCTTGATATTGAACGAACTGCCGCTTGAACGAACTGTCTGTTGTTGAATTGATGAATACATCTTGCGGATTTCTTTTTGAGCTCCGGCTCTATCGAGTAGTTTAACTTTTGCAATCGCGATTTTCCGTAACTGCTCAAAAAGATTTTTGTTACCGTAAACGAAACGGAGTTTCAACAAAGACTGAAACTCCCAAACCCTTGCACGCTTTTGAAGGTACTCGTCGTAATTTTTAATTCCCCAGACAAGCGGAGAACTTTTCCCTTCGGGGCGCAAACGGCAGTCAACATCAAAAGGTTTTAATTCTTCTTTTGCCCGGCTTAAAAAATTCTGAAAATCTTTTTGAATATCCGGCAGTGAATCAACATCTTCTGCAACGAATATTAAATCAATGTCTGATGAGAAACTCATATTTTCGCATCCAAAACTTCCGAGACCTCCTACGAAATATTTATATTGCAGCTGCATACCGCTGCTAATCTGCTGCAGTCTATCTTCAATATATGAAGAGAAAAGCTTCGATACTTTTTTAGCGCTTATTAAACCAAGCGCAAACTGAACAGATGCAATAAGAATAATTTCGTTTGTCCTGAAATCTGCGGGTGAATTTTCTACATCCTTAGTAAATACTTTCCGCGATAGAAAAAATTCTTCCAGCGGTTTATTTGTTGCGATCAGATCAATTGCTTTTTGTGAAGTTTGACAAACTTCAAGAAAGTTTGTAAAAAACTTTTTGTTTAAGAACTCGTTGTACCAGATTGATGGAAATTTTGTTGCACGGATTACTTTTACAAAGTTCTCCAAAACTTTATCCGGCTTAAATGATGTTTTAAGATACTTTATAAGCTGCGGCTCGATACCGGTAAAAAGACCAATCGTGCGCGAATCAAATTCTTTTTGTTCAATCAATGCGGTGCCGTTTCTTAAATACTTTAGATTTTTTTCGGATTTGGTTTCATCACTAAACTTAATTGTGCTCAATTCCGGTTCCTCGCTTTTCAAAATTCTGTCATAAATTTTTCTAACATATTCTCTGTTTAGTTTGAGTTGTTCGCGAAAATGTTTTAACGAAGTAAAGCCGGCATAATTTGAAAGTTTGTGAAGTAGATCGCTTTCATCCGGAATTAAATGCGTCTGCGTGTCGTTCATCAGTTGAAGGAAGTGTTCGATGCGTCTGTAAAAAATATAAGCATCGGTAAAAATTTTTTTTTCTTTCTTATTTAAAAGTTTATGATCGTAAAGAAGAGGAATTACTCTTAGCGTATTTCCAGTTCTAATCGTTTTAATTCTTCCGCCGTTTATCAGCTGCAAAGCTTGAACTGCAAACTCGATATCCCGTATTCCACCCCAAAAAATTTTTACATTTTCTTTTTCTTTGTTCTGCCGTTCTATGTTTAGTTTCATCTGTTTTATTTTTTCTTTGATTGAAGAAGAGAAAGAGGAAGGATAAATGTACTGCTGGATAAAATTGTGGAATTGCTTGTATAGTGTTTCACTTCCGCAAATGTAACCGAGCTTGATAAGCATCTGCCGTTCCCAATCTTCGCCGCGTGTTTCGTAATATTTGGCGTAATTGCTAAATGTTTTGCAGAGCGGTGAATATTTGCCGTCCGGACGCAAACGAAAATCAACACGGTAAATGTAACCGCGGTCTGAAATTTCTGTGGACGATTTTATGAATAACTGTGCTGCTTCCGATAAAATCTCGTGATATTCTTTTTGAGTTCCGGCAACCTGTTCATCAAAATCATAAAACAAAATCAGATCAACATCGGAACTGTAATTGAGTTCGTTGCCGCCCAACTTTCCAAGCGAGCAGAGGCAATAATTGTGCGGAAGATTTTGAACATTGTATTTCCGCAAAACCTCTTCATAACAAATCTCAAAAAGTTTTGCATTGATTGACTTTGCCAGATACGAAAGTTGTTCTGTGATTGAGACGAGTTCATCCAAGCCAAGGATGTCGGCAAGTCCTATTTTTAGAATAAATCTTTTTTTAAACT
>JBFLWC010000118.1:0-5452 GCA_040758415.1 Bacteroidota bacterium
TATCAAGCATTGAAGAGGCAAAACTTGCAGTCGAGTGGGGTGTTTCTGCAGTTGGGTTGGTTTCCGAGATGCCAAGCGGTCCGGGTGTAATTTCAGAAAAATTAATTTTTGAAATTGCTGAATGGATTCCACCGGGCATTTCAACCTTTCTTCTAACAAGCAAACTTTCCGTTGATGAAATAATCGAACAACAGCGTAGATGCAGAACAAACACAATTCAACTTTGCGATAGAATTGTTAGCGGAACTCATGCAGAATTAAAACAAGCTTTGCCTGGAATTAAGATTGTACAGGTTGTTCATGTAATAGGAGAGGATTCAATTCAAGAGGCAATTGACGTTTCGAAATTTGTTGATGCAATGTTGCTCGATTCAGGAAATCAAAAACTCTCCGTTAAAGAACTCGGCGGTACGGGACGAACACACGATTGGACAATTAGTAAAAAAATTGTTGAATCTGTTAACAAACCAATTTTTTTAGCCGGTGGATTAAATCCGTTAAACGTTACCTGTGCAATAGAGCAAGTAAAACCGTTCGGAGTTGACGTCTGTTCGGGTGTACGTACAAACGGAAAACTTGATCGGGAAAAACTAAAGTTGTTTATCAAAAATGTTCGTGAGTCAGTTTAATGACCAATATTCAAGATGAATGAACAACTGAGCTACTCAAAGATATTACGTTTTTGGCTGCCGCTTTCTGCAACGTGGCTGATGATGTCTGTTGAGGGACCGTTTCTTACAGCAATCATCGCACGAATGCACAATCCGGAATTTAACCTTGCCGCATACGGAGTTGCATACACAATTGCGTTGATAATTGAATCACCGGTAATAATGATGTTGAGTGCATCAACGACACTGGTAGAAAATAAAGAGACTTTTTTCAAACTGCGCAATTTTGCTTATGCTGTTAATGCAATCATAACAGTGGCGATGATTATTTTTATTCTTCCGCCTGTGTTTAATTTCTTTGCAATCAAACTCATAGAGCTTCCACACCGTGTTGCGCATTTAACTCACATGGCTGCTGCATGTTTAATTCCCTGGGCGCCGGCAATCGGATACAGAAGATTTTATCAAGGTATTCTTATAAGAAATAATCTCACACGTTACGTTGCTTACGGAACAGTTATTCGTCTTGCAAGTATGGGAATAACCGCGCTGGTGCTTTATCTTTTTACAAAGACCGAAGGAGTTGTTGTTGGTGCAGCGGCTTTATCTGCAGGCGTTGTTGTAGAAGCTGCTGCGGCAAGATTAATGTCAATTTCTACTTTAAAAAAAATTACAAACGAAAATGAAAAACAACTGCACCACATTACATACAAAGAGATCTTTTGGTTCTACTACCCGCTCGCTCTCACTTCATTTATTTCACTTGGGTTCCAGCCGGTAGTAGTATTTTTCATCGGGCATAGCCGCAGCTCGTTAGAATCGCTTGCAGTTCTGCCGGTTATTAATTCATTAGTTTTTTTGTGGAGAAGTTTAGGATTATCAATCCCAGAAGTTGTAATTGCTTTAATCAATACGAAAGAAGAATACATCAAATTGAGAAACTTTGCTTTCAGATTAGCAATTGTTGTTGCAGCATCATTAGGAATTGTAACTTTCACTCCGCTTTCAGATTTGTGGTTGTTGAAAACGTCCGGACTTTCTTATCAGCTTACGCAGTTTTCAAAATTACCTTTGATGTTCTACACGATATTTCCTTCACTCACTGTTTGGATAAATTTTCAGCGCTCTATTTTAATTTACAGCCGCGATACAAAACCGATGACGGCTGGTATCATTACTGAGGTCGCAGGAATGTTTATAGTACTTTTTGTTACAGTTGTTTGGCTGGATTTTACAGGAATTGTTGCGGCTGTTTTAGCAATGACCTTAGGACGGCTTGCAGCAAATTTTTATTTAATCTCTCCATTTAATAAAGCAGTGAAAAAAATTTGCGCGTAGATAATTTAGCCGTCGCCCATGAAAAATCCCTAGAGACACTAGACGCAAGACGTGAAAAGCACACAACTTCGTCTTCGTATTTTGCCCTTCGTACTTCTGAGAAATCAGCCAGCTGGTGGATCAGAGATCCCAAATAATAAACAGCAGTTTGCTATCACAATTTTGAATGATAGGAGAACTTCATCAGCTTTGGCTTAACAAGCCGTCCGTAATCTTTGAACGACATTTGCAAAAGCTCTGTATGGCTGCACGCGTTGAATGCAATCTCTTCATCTTTGGCCAAAATCTCTTCGGCGTAAACATCCATACCGTAAAGATTTCCAAACGGAGGCATCGCACCAACCTCGCACTCCGGGAACTTATCTTTGAACTCGATCTCGTTTGCAAGACGAACATTTTTTCCGCCGAGCGCATCCTTCAACAAATCAAAATCAATCTTGTTTGAAGCGGGCAGCAAGCACATTGCCAATTTGCCGTCAATCTTTACCAGAACTGTTTTTGCCATCTCTTTTCCTTTGATATGTGCCGAAGCTGCAATCTCTTGCGCTGTGTAAGCCACCGAATGTTTGATGGCTACATACTTAATATTGTTCTTGTCTAAAAACTCTTTCAACATTTTTGCCGGCATAACTCCTCCGTTTTTTATAAAAATGTTAGAAACAGCAAAGGGACTTTTTGTTCGCTTAAAATGTAACAACTCTATTTGTGTTATTCAACCCATCCGCAGCTGTCAGCAGTCAGCATTCAACTAACAGCTTTCGGTAAAACATTTGATAGTTCAAACCCGAGCGCTGATTGCTGAAAGCTGACGGTGAATAAGTAATTCATAATTTATTATCAATGTTATCTGAATTGTTGGTTTCGGACTGAAAAGAATTTATAATTACGGAAGACTTTCAAATTTGGTCATTAGTCGTTGGTCATTGGACAAAAAAATTAAATGAACATCACAAAACTATACTCATATAAATCGCCGCGGCAGATTTGGAGAATATTAATTTCAGATTCCGGCAAACTCATTCTAGAAACGCGCGACCCTAACACGAAAGAAGTTTTCTTTCATTGTTTTGAAATAGAAACCGGGAAGAACTTTTTTTCTGATTTGCAGCTCGATGAAAAGTATTGGCTTGGTATAGAAGCGGTTTACAAGGAAATAATTTTCTTCCACAAAATTCCTAAACCTGATTTGCCGGGGCACAAAGAAATTATTGCGTACGATCTTTCAACACAAAAAGTCTTATGGGAAAACAAGGAATTGTCATTCCTTTTTATTTACAACGATAGGATCTACGGATTCAAACAAGGATTTGAGGAACGATATTTTTCAGCGCTCGATTTTATGAACGGAGAATTAGTAGAGGAATTCGGAGACGATTTTAAAACTATTAATACACTCCGCCACAAAGCCGAAAGTGAAAAGGATTGGAGTGTTTATATCTATCCCAAAATTTTTACAAATGCTGAGAGCAATTTGAGAATCTGTGAAGCAATCCGCAAACAAACCAAAAATCTTGATATTGAAGGCAAAGTAGAGTATAATTTCTACGGCAATTTACTTCTTTTCAATTATCACACAAAAATATTTGAAGGAAGTTTTGAAAATAGATTCTTTGCCGTTGATCTTGATAAGGGCAAAATTGTTCTATCTGAAGTGTTGAATGCAAAATCGGCTTCGTTGTTTACCGATTCATTCTTTGTTTACAGAAATTTTCTCTTCCTCTTGCGGGAAAAAAACGAAGTGATTGTATACGGGATAGATTAAGAGTAAGAGTAAGATTAAGAGTAAGAGCAAGAAGAAAATGGAATATGAACCGACAGTCGAAGAGAAAAAAATTCTTCTCGAAACCGCACGCGCTTCTATCAAATCTGTTTTTACAGGAGAGGAAATCCCCGAACCCGATTACGAAAATCATCCTATCTTTAAATTGAATGCTGGTGTTTTTGTTACACTCACACATTTTGGAGTACTGCGCGGTTGTATCGGTTACATTGTTTCGGATGAGCCGCTCTTCGCAACAGTTTGTAATGCCGCTGTTCAAGCATCGCAAAACGATCCGCGCTTTCCGCCGGTTAGTCAATCGGAAATAAAAAATCTCTCAATCGAAATTTCAATTCTCTCCGAGCCCTTTCCTCTTGAGAGTTACGAAGAAATTGAAATCGGTAAACACGGATTGATACTTCAAGAAAAAGGAAGACGCGGACTTTTGCTGCCTCAAGTTCCGGTTGAACACAGGATGAACCGTGAACAATATCTCGATGCGATCTGTCAGAAAACCGGTTTAGCCGCCGGTTACTGGCGTAGTAAACAGCTCAAATTAAATGCGTTCACTGCAATAGTTTTTAGTGAGGAAGATACTCTCCTATAATGATAGAGATGCAGCGGCATTCACTTAACTTGGAGTAAATACGGAGGTAAAATGAAAAACATACGGGAGCCGGCTGTGGCAGGAATGTTCTATCCCGCATCTGCAAGCAAGTTAAAAGATGAAGTACAATTTTTATTAGATTCATACAAACCGGTGGAAAATTTTCAGAATGTTGTTGGAATTGTTTCTCCGCACGCGGGATATATTTATTCTGGAAGAACAGCGGCATTTGCTTTTAATGCCGCTTCCAACAAAAGTTATAAGACGGTTGTAATAATTTCTCCCTCCCACCGCGAATATTTTTCTGGAATTTCTATTTACAACGGCGACGCATACAAAACTCCGCTGGGCAATGTTCCGCTGAACAAAGAAATAACCAAGCTGTTGACAAACGGAAGTAAATTTATTTTTGAAGGACCCAACGGTCACCACACCGAACACGCGGTTGAAGTTCAGATTCCTTTTCTTCAGATTGCACTTAAAGATTTTTCGATTGTGCCGCTTGTACTTGGCGATCAACGGAAAATGTTTGTTGATGAACTTGCACAAAAACTTGCCGGTGTAATTAATGATGAAACTTTGATTGTTGCAAGTTCGGATATGTCCCACTTCTACACAAAAGAAGAAGCCGATAAACTCGACTCGGTTGTTGAAAAGCACATTGCAGATTTTGATTACGATGGTTTGCAAAAAGATTTAGAAACCGGAAAATGCGAAGCGTGCGGCGGAGGTGCAATTGTTGCAATGATGAAAGCAGCTGATCTGTTCAACAAAAAAAAATCGAAAATTCTTTCACGCACAAACTCGGGCGATGTTACAGGCGATAATTCGGAAGTGGTTGGTTACTTAAGCGCTGCGGTGTTTGGCTTTTAACTATATAGCGGACGGCTATTCAATTCATTTTATGTGTGAACACCACTGTTAATTAATTGATACTTTCCCAATTTACTCTTGCTTATGTTCATAATCATGACCAGAAAAAGTGCAAGAACACGAGCAAGAAATTGTATTCTTATTGAAGAATCGCTTTTTCAACACATTCTAACGCTTCATCAATCCTTGATACGTCTTTTCCGCCGGCAGTAGCAAGATGAGGTTTTCCGCCGCCGCTTCCGCCTACAATTTTAGCAATTTCCT
>JBFLWC010000119.1:0-3077 GCA_040758415.1 Bacteroidota bacterium
ATTTGGTTAGAAATATACAATCAATTGAGAAAGTAAGAAAAGGGATTTATTATAATTGTAGAGACGCACCGAGTGCGTCTAAATTATGCACAAAATGGAAAAGAAAATTACAGAATCAAGAGGTTGCAAGATTACAGGATTAGAAAAGAACAATCTTGTTATTCTGCAATTTTGCAATCCTGGAATCAACTCACTCTACTTGGGCTTTCATAATTTCCGGTAGATTTATATCCAACTAATTTTTATTTCACCTTCCAACGATTTAAACTCTTTATCGCCAGTAACTAAAACTGCCTTTCTGTTTTTTGCAAGCGCAGCGGCAAACGCATCCGCATAAGATATTTTATGATGCGCTTTATATTTTGCCGCTTGAAGAGTTAATTCTTTATTGGCATCAACAATTACAACCGGATAACGAGCAAACATGCTTTTGTAAAGTTCAGCCCTTTCTTTCCCACCTTCGCGCAAAGAGATGTAATACATTTCACCCCAATTAATTACACAAAGAAATATTTCTGCTTTCTCATGCAGCGAGTCTTTTAATAATTCTGCAACTTCGTCAGCTCCTTTCTCTCCTTCAGCGTACGCTATCAAGGCATAACTGTCTATCACATATTTTTTCATAATTTGCGCTCTTTCTTTTTTTCTTCCATAAGTGCTTTTAGCAATTTCCCCCCGGTTTTCATAAATCCTTTATTTGTGTCTATTAACTCTGCCGTAATTGGAATTATTTTTATTCCGTCTTCCTCTTCAAAAAAATTAACGCGCGTTCCGGGTTTAATTCCAAATCTGCGTCTCATTTTTGAAGGTATTACCAGCTGCCCTTTCGAAGTAACAAAACCAACCTCCATTTTTAACTCCTTTCCGTCTTTCGTTCAGTATAAAGTTATACAATTAAGAATTGTAAGTCAATTATAAAAAAGTAAGACGTAGTTATAAATGTCACAAATCCGTTTCCTCACGCAAAAAAAATCGTGCGTTTGCAAAAGCGAAAAATCAAGACGTTACCTTCGTAATTAAAAAAATAGATCCCGTTCACCGTTATTCACTCTTTGAATCATCTCTTTGGTCTTCCGTTTTGTTGCACCACTTAAATTTTCTATTTCATTTTCGATAAAATCATTTGCAATTTTTTTTGTCTCTACAGGAGCAAAATCATTCACGTATTCTTGAAATGTAGAAAGAGCATTTGGCACACAAAGTTTTCCGATGTTGCCGCTCTTTGCCAATTCCATAAAACGATCGCCCGTGCGTTCTGAGCGGTAGCATGCTGTACAAAAACTCGGCAGAAAACCCAGCCGACAACAATCTTTCACAACCTCATCTAGTGTGCGATGATCTCCAAGTTGAAATTGTTCCATCTCGAATTCTTCGAGTGTTACTTGAGATTCTTTGTAGGCGCCGGGAGAAGTTCTGCTGCCTGCAGAAATTTGTGAAACGCCCACTTTGAAAAGTTCGCGACGTAATTCAGCACGCTCGCGAGTAGACAAAATTATTCCGGTATAGGGAACTGCAAGACGAATCACAGCGACCAATTTTTTGAAAGACAAATCATCAACAGCAAACGGCGGTTTGTGAGAAACGGGTGCGTTGAATGCAGGTTCGATGCGCGGAACAGAAATTGTATGCGGTCCAATTCCAAATCGTTCATCAAGATTAAATGCGTGGTTTAATATTGCAAGCGTTTCAAATTTATAATCGGTCAAACCAAACAGAGCACCTATGCCAACATCATCAATGCCTGCTTGAAGTGCACGGTCCATAGCATACAAACGCCAAGCATAATTGCGCTTAGGTCCATCCGGATGCATCTTTATGTATGTGCGATAATGATATGTTTCTTGGAAGCACTGGTAAGTTCCGATTCCAAAACTTTTAAGAGTTTTGAAGTCTTCTATACTTAAAGGTGCAACGTTAACATTTAAACGGCGAATGTTTCCGCTTTGGGAACGAACATCATAAATTGTTTTAATTGCTTCTCCGATAAATTGCAAATCGGATTTTTTCGGATGTTCTCCGCAAACCAATAAAACACGCTTGTGCCCCTGTATAACTAAAAATTCTGTTTCTCCTTTAATTTCATCAATAGTCAAAGTCTTCCGTTTCAATTCTTTATTGTCTCTTCGGAAAGCACAATACATACAATTGTTGATGCAAAGATTTGTAAGATAGAGCGGCGCAAATAGAACAAGACGGTTGCCGTAGATTTTTTCTTTCACTTCACCTGCTGCGTTAAAAAGTTCTTCGGTAATTTCAGGATCGGTAATGTTGAGAAGTGCTGCGCTCTCCTTCAGTGATAATCCTTTTGCTTCTTTCGATTTCTGAATCGCATATCTTTGATACTCTCTGTCGTTTAGTTTCTCATCATTTACCAAAGATGAAATGTATAGCTCGTTAATAAATTCCATTTTGCATTTCCTTAAAGTAGCACGTTAAGTTTTTTGCAAACCGGATAAAACAATAAATATACCAGAGCAGTCCTTCACTAAAAAACAAGAAAACTAATTACCATGTTCTTTTTTTCTTATAAGAGAGAATAGATAGAAGAAATATTCCTAATAAGGAGTTAGAAGATAGGAGATGTAGATACAATAGAAGTTCAATAACCAATGACCAAAAGCTATAATTTGTGTAACTAAAAAGGTTAAGATACTGCGTTCTCTGGTATCTCTATAAAACTGCGTGTAGCGTTAAGCAGGCATTTTACTCCATAAGGAATTGTAATGTTGTCTTTAATATGCCCGTGCCTAAAATTATAAACTACAGGGATCTTTATACTTTGAAAATATTGGATGATGACTTCGTTGAGTGAGAAGGTTTGTTTTGTCGGATCAGGTTCGTAGCAATCAACAAAGTACCCTAGTATAACCCCGTTTATTTGTTTCAATATTTTGGAGAGCCGCAATTGATTTAACATCCTATCAATTCGATATGGCGCTTCATTAATATCTTCAAGAAGAAGAATTGCACCGTTCATCTTAGGCAGATACTCTGTACCAAGCAGAGAATTTAATAGACTCAAATTTCCGCCAAGAATTCTGCCTGCTGCTCTTCCTTTATTTAATACATAAAATTTT
>JBFLWC010000120.1:0-5779 GCA_040758415.1 Bacteroidota bacterium
GACGGCAAGAATAAATACAAACTATATTAATTCTTCCACAAATCGTGTTCAGCAAGGTTCAAATATTTCAGGTATCTTGTTAGGTGTTTATCGTACACCGCCGGATTTCAATAACGATCCTTATGTAGTTACTTATGTAGCTCCTAATGGCGCCACATATCTTGATCAGCAGAGAACTTATAGGGATGGTGAAGGCAGCGTTACAAGAGGACCGGGATACAATAATCCATTTTGGTCAATAAACAATGATGTAACAACATACAATACCAATAGATTATTCGGAACAGCTGAAATTCTTTACGATCCATTAAAGTGGGCAAATATAACTTACAGAGCAGGTGTAGATTATTCAACACTTCGTATGAACAGTACTAATCCGGTCGGCGATGCCTCTGTACCTACAGGATCTCTTTCTAGACAAGCCCTATCACAATTCCAGTTCAATTCAGATCTCATCGGAACAGCTCAATTAGAAATCAACGAGGACTTTAATGGCAGCGCTTTGGTAGGATTTCATTTAGACCACAGACAGACTGACAATACGTTAGTAACAGCGCAGAAGTTCTCGTTAATAGGTGTACCACCAACATTTTCAAATGCGCAGAATTACTTCCCTGACGAAAGCAAGACAATTCTCAGGACAGCTGCCTTATATGGGCAACTCAATTTAAATATGTACAATCAGTTATACTTAAGTCTTTCAGGAAGAAGTGAGAGCGCATCAACTTATGGACCTAATGTTGCACAGACATATTTCTATCCTTCTGCTAGTGCAGCATGGGAATTCACAAAGCTGCCAGGTCTTGCTGATAATTCTATATTGAGTTATGGAAAAGTCCGTGCTGCAGTCGGAACGGCAGCAAATCAGCCGCCGACTTATGCTTCTGGGAACTACTACAATTACGGCACATTTGGGAATTCGTGGGGACCCGCTATTAATCCAAGGTACTATGGCGGAGGGGCTGCACGCTCTACAGTTGCGGGAAATAAAAACCTTGGTCCTGAAAGAACAACAGAAATAGAATTTGGTACAGAACTAAGATTCCTTCAGGACAGAGTCACTTTGAGTGCGACTCAATACTTTAGCAAAACTACAGGGGCTGCTCTTCAAACTGATTTGGCACCATCAAGCGGATATTCAAGTATATGGCAAAATGCCGCAAATATAAGCAATATTGGTACCGAACTTCAAATTATGGGAGAGTGGCTGAGACTCGGCAGTTTCTCCTGGACGACTACTGTTAACTGGTTCACAAATAAGAATAAAGTTACAGATATGCCTCCCGGATTAGAGTCTGTCTTCTTAAATGGATTTGCAGACCCCAGTTCACGTGCAATATTGAACCAGTCTGTTGGAGTTTTATATGGCACAAGATGGGAACGTGATGCAAACGGCAATTTAGCACTCGATCCTAATGGCTTTCCTATAATGGCTGCAACCCCCGGTGTTATTGGCGATCCGATCCCGAAATGGAGAGCCGGTTTTATAAATACTTTCCGCTACGAACGCTTTACATTAAACGTAATTTTTGACATTAAAAAAGGTGGAGCTGTATGGAACGGTACAAAGGGTGCGTTGTCTTACTTTGGAACGAGCGGCGACCAGCAGTGGTGGACAACTCTTACTGCCGACCAGGCTTCAAAACTCAAAAACTATTGGGGTCTAACACCGGCAGAGGTTATTAATGAAGGTTATAAAACTTACACAAAGAATGCTGATGGGTCTTATTCATTCCGCGGTTATGTTAAAGATTTTGGCAAAGGTCCTGTTTTAGTAGATGAAATGTATTTTTGGGATGGACCAGGCTCGGGATTTACAGGTCCAGCAGAGCAATTTGTTGAGGATGGCAGTTTCGTAAGATTAAAAGAAGTCTCACTGTCTTATACACTTCCATTACAATTTTTTGGTTTTCAAAGTGTTACATTTACAGCGATCGGAAGAAACTTAAAACTGTGGACTAATTACTCCGGCGTTGATCCTGAAACTAACCTTACGGGTGCATCAAACGGCCAGGGTTTGGATTATTTCAACAATCCAAGCGCTAGAACATTTGTGTTCTCTGTGCAAATCAATTATTAAATATGGAGTGTGAAAAATGAAAGCTAAATTTATAATGACATTTTCCAAATTGACCGTTTTGGGATTGATTGCAGTAGTTTTTGTGTCAAGTTTTTCCGGCTGCGAATCATTTACAGAAGGATATAAAGAAAATCCTTTGGCACCAACTACCGCACCAGCAGACAAAACATTTATTGGAGCTGAAACTGCTTTTATGGTATTCATGGAAGGGTTTCCTTCTCAGCTTGCAAGTATATGGGCACAGCAGATTTATGGTGCAGAGAGACAGTTCGGGGGGTATCAAGGTTACACAGTAACTGCACAAGATTTTCAAGCCGATTGGTTTCTTGCTTACAGTGGCGCTCTTACCAATTTGAGAATAACCCAAAACAAAGCTACAGCAGATGGAGGTAAGGGCAATCTTGTGGGTGCGGCTAAAATACTCGAAGGAATAACAATGGGAACTGTTGCATCTCTGTGGGGAGACGTGCCATATTCACAAGCCGATCAATTTAACGTGACATCCCAACCGAAGTATGACAACCAGATTGAAGTGTACAATGCTGTACTAAAAGTGTTGAATGATGGAATTACAGACTTTTCGGGTGCTATGCGCAAACTTGATCAGGATGCTCTTTCTTATAATGGCGATCCGGCCCGCTGGGTCAAGGCTGCCCGTACTGCACGTGCCCGGTACCTGATGCAACTTGCAAGAAGCCAAAATTATAGCTCAGCTGCATTGAACCTAGTAATACAGGAAGCGCAGCAGGGAATACTGGCAACTAATGGTTCGGAAGATTTGAAAATCCTACACGCAACCGGTACATATCAGGGCGATATGAACAGCTGGTATTCTTTCCAGGTGTTTGATAGATCGGGTTACATCAGTGCTGATCAAACCTTTGTATATCCTATGATGAAAGAACTTTCACTTGATGGGAAAACTGATGAATCAGGCAGAATGACTTACTACTTTACCGCTGACGGCAAAAACTTGAATACTACAAGCGGTGCTTATACTGCAAGTTCGCCTTATCCTGTAATTAGAGCATCTGAGACATACTTGTTGATGGCAGAAGCTTATGCACGCCTGGGCGATAACGCCAATGCTATTGCAAATCTGAACAAGGCACGCGAGTATAATAACAATGTGTACGGAAACAAATCGAAGAATTTTGATGCGTTGGATTTCTTACTTTCAGGTAAATTGCTGCAAACGATCCTGAATGAGGAATATCTCTCACTGATGCACCAGATAGAGGTGTTTAATTTTCTGCGGCGTATAGACTTCAAGATTTCGTATACCAACTCTCAAAACGCAGTTGTGTCTTTGAAGCCATCGCCTGGGAATACTCAATTTCCACAGCGTTTCCTTTATTCAAGCGATGAGTTCACATCCAACCCGAATATGCCGCGTCAAAGTTCTGCTGATTTATTTGCACCAACACGTGTGAATGGAGGGAATAAATAGCTGTTAGCTGTTAGCTTTTTTAGATAAGCTAAGCAAAAACCCCGATCTGTCAGCTGACGGATCGGGGTTTTTTGTTTTAGAGAGATTGTAGAACAGATTTATCACATAGTGCAGCATAGTCTTCGGGCGCATTATCACGATTCAATTCATCGGGACGCTGCTTCTACCACTTGCATCAATTATCTAAAATGAGAGAAAACAAAATTATGGAATGAAGGATAAAAATTTTTATTTCGATTAACTCTGCACAATCTACAAGAGCCACCTGGCGGACTTGAACCGCCGACCCGCGCATTACGAATGCGCTGCTCTACCAGCTGAGCTAAGGTGGCGTTGGAACACTCTTGCCATTCTTAACAAAGATACGAGCTGAGTTGCCGCTATCTCAATTTCTTTTTATGTCTATTTTTTCTCAGGCGTTTTTTTCTCTTATGAGTTGCCATTTTATGGCGCTTTCTTTTTCTACCGCAGGGCATTTACATTCTCCTTTAATGTGATTTAAGTAATTCTTTTGCTCTCAAGCCAACTTCGTTTGTGGAATCTATTTCGATTGCTCTTTTCCAATAACCAACTGCTTTTAAAATATTCCCTGAAGAAAGATTCACAATTCCTAAATTCAAATTAGCAATTTGATGCTTCGGGTTTATCCTAAGTGCCTTCTCCATTGCTGAAATTGCTTCTTCATTCTTTCCCGTTTCAAAATAACATACACCCATATCAACCAAAACGTTTGTGTCTTTCGGAAATTTGGTCAAGTAAAGTTTGTATTTCTCAATCGCTCTCTCTTTCAACCCTGAGTCATTCAGTAAATGTGCAAGTCGAATCAGTGAATCATAATCTTTTGGATTTTTCTTAACAATCTCTTCAAGCGAATTAATTTGTTCAAGACTATTAAGATCAACGCCCCGTTGAGAATTATTGAATCCAGGTTGTTGAGAAGAGATATCTGGGGTTGAAGTTTCAAAAATTCCGGACGAATAAATTATCAGCGCGGCTGTCAAAAACAAAAATAAAACGAAGTATAATAATTTTGTTGTCGAAAGAGATTTTGAACTTCCGGATACAGCATTTATTTTTTTGCTGTATTCTCTTTTCGCTTCATTACTTTTTTTTTGCCGGGGGATTATTCTTCTTGAGTCAAAGTCCCTGTTTGGTCTCTCATCGAATACTTTCTTCGAATTCTTAGCTGATACTTCTACTCCACAAGTGGCAAAGCCACAGGCCGGACAATATTTTGCGTCGTTATCAATAAACTCGCCACACGCGGAACAGTTTAGCATTTAATTCCCTTCCAAAAAAATTATTCACGCACACAAGCAGCAGGCATGCTCTATATTCTATTTTAATCCACCTGCTTGGTAATTTCCACTTGCTGCGATAGAGAGGATTCCGAAATATTTTTTTCTTTCATTCCTGAATCAACAGCGTCTTTGAAATCTCTAGAAAACTTAAACATCGGAACAAAGTGTTCACCTACATATACTTTCTCGCCGGTTCGAGGATTACGTGCGTATCTTGCTTTTTTCTTTTTAACACGATAACTGCCAAAACCACGTATCTCAATTCCTTTTCCTTCGCGTAGTGCCTGAATAACAGTATTTAAAAATCCTTCAACTATTGCTTCGGTTTCGAGTTTTGTTAATCCGGTTCCCGTAGCAATTTTTTCGACTATATCTGCCTTTGTCATCCTAACCTCTAATTTTTAACTCAGTTACAGACCTACCTACTGGTAGGCAGGCTTGCCGGCAATCAGGCAAGTAAAAGCGGTCGAAAAAATATTAAAAAGTCAGTTAAAAACAAATTTTTACTTTTTCTGCTGTCGTTCACTGTCGTAAAGACTTGTAATAACATCTCAATAATCTACTTCTGCCTCACTCTAATACAATTAAAAAATTCTGCCCTCAATAAAACCTCTAAAACGAACTAAAACTTAATATATACCTATGGTATGGGTTTTGTCTTGATAAGGTAAAAAGGAAGATACTACAATGACCCTAGTACCAATCATATATACAAGCTTACTAATTTTTTCCAGTTTTTTATTAATTGTGATTATTGTTTCTTACATTTCTTATAAAGCAAAATCGAGGAATCAAGTTTTGAATCATAATGTTTGGCAACCTTCTGTAATTTCTGCCCGGAGGGATTTAGACATCCTCCGTAAGAAGTCCTTCAGTTCATCGGGCAAAGTTGTTGGGGATGGATTTCAATTATCAGCACAACCAGCATTTATCTCTAATAAAGCAAAT
>JBFLWC010000121.1:0-4018 GCA_040758415.1 Bacteroidota bacterium
GATCAACAGCACCGGCACCGGAAAAGAGTTTATTGTTCAAACTTCCTGAAATAAAAGAGCTCGAACTGGCAAACGGCATCAAATTATTTTTCATACGCAAAGAAAAACTGCCCATTGTTTACACAGACGTTCTCATTTTTGCGGGCAGCAAACTTGACCCGTCTGAGAAGAGAGGTTTGAGTTACTTAACTTCCCTTCTGATTGACGAAGGGGCGGGCGAATTCGACGCACTAGAGTTGAACGAAGAATTTGAAAAGTTAGGTTCTCTATTTTCTATTACCTCAAATCATGATATGGCTTCGCTTACGCTTCTTTCATTAAAAGAAAATTTTGTGCGCTCACTTGAACTGCTTTCAAAAATAATTCTTACACCGCGTTTTGATAAAAAAGATTTTGACCGCGAAAAGAAAAAAGTGCTGGATAGAATTTTACAGTTAAAAGATGAACCGTCATTTATTGCATCAACTGCATTTGAACGACGGCTTTTTAATGAAGCTTACTACGCATTCCCGGAAATTGGCTACGAAAATACTGTGGCGCAAATTTCAAATGACGATGTAAAAAAATTCCACTCTGAGAACTTTACAACATCGAATACAAAATTAATTGTTGTTGGTAATTTATCCGAAGACGAAGTGCTTGAATCCTTCAATAAATCCTTAAACGAATGGAAAAGTTCAGTTCAGTCCAAAGCTGCTTTTGAAAAACCAATGGTAAAACGAAGCTCTACATCTTTCTTTTTTGTTCACAAAGAAAATTCAGCACAGGGTGAAATTAGAATTGGGCATATCTCAAAAAAACGTGACGCAGAAGATTTTATTCCAACACGAATTATGAACACGATTCTGGGAGGACAGTTTTCTAGCAGAATAAACCACAACCTGCGCGAAGAAAAAGGATTTACTTACGGCGCAAGTTCTAATTATCAATATTATCAAGACGCCGGTTCGTTCGAGGTTTCGACTGCTGTGAATATTGAAAATACGGGTGCAGCAATAACCGAAATAATAAACGAACTGCACAGCATAAGAGAAAATATTTCTCGTGATGAAATTGAGTTTGCAAAATCATATCTCATCAAACAATTCCCTTCCCGATTCGAGACCTATTCACAAGTTGCAAAAAATATCGAACCGTTAATCATTCATCAGCTGCCAATTACAGAATTGACAGAATACACTGCAAAGATTGAATCAGCAACAAATGAAGATGTGAAATGGGCGGCGCTCAATAATGTGTTTCCGGATGAACTTATTGTTGTTGCAGTTGGCGACCGTGAAAAAATTTTCGGTCAATTAAAGAATGTTGTAGGAAAAGACCCGATCGAGTTAGACATTTACGGAAATTTGATCACTTGCGAGAAGCTAGACTGAAGACGCTAGACCGCCGCTCCGCCAAATGGCTGGATCGGGGCAGGCGTGAAAAGTGCCTGAGTTTCTGAGTAGTCATCTGTCAATTATCAATTGTCAATTATCAATTGCCATTTACTAATGAACGAATGACGATTTTCTTATTACTTATTACTGATTTCTTATCCAACGAGTTAGAAAGAGAAATAATTTTATTCCCCTTCTTTTTAAAACGTTCAAGCTCGGGCCGAATTTTTTGAAAGTTGTCAAAAGAACTCATGAAAAGTTTTTGGCGCGTTCGCGTTGTATCATTACAATAGAACCTGAATTTTGAAATGAGTTCGGTCTCTTCATCAGCTTCGAGTGTGATAAATTCTGTGTTAGATAAAAGATTAATCCCTCGCTTCATAAATTCATCGCGCACAAAATTGTAGATAGGCGAATTAAAGAGCAGCGATTTTTTATCAACAACAAAAGCAGCAGCGTTTTTAAAAGACGAAACTATATTTTTGATTGAACCGCGTAAAATTTCTTTTTGATATTCCTGCTTCAACTTCATTTTAGAATCACCGTTCTCATCATTCAACAACACAATAAACTCCTTCGAATATTTCTTCAGCGAATCGGCTTTTGCAATTACTTCATGCCCCGGCACAACAACAGCAGCAAGCTGATAATGAACACTCAAAAAATTGTTGAAGTTATTTTGGCTCAGATCGAACGCATCATAAATGATGAACGAAAGCTCATTGCGGCTGCGGAAGATCTGTTTATCGGGTTGAAGCACTGCCTTGAGTTTGAGAATTTCGTTCGAGTAAATTCTTATTTCTGTTGAACCAAAAATTTTTTTTTCTTCCGATACAAATCCGGTAATATCTTTTTCTATGGTTTTGTTTATTTCTTTAATTATTAGCGGCGCAGGTACATCGGCGGGAATTTTAACGAAATATTGTGAACTGATTGAATCTTCTCCGGTAAGTTTTACTTTTTTCTTTGTAATCCAAACCGGTTCAATTCCATATTCATCAAGCACTCTAAAAAAAACAGTTTCGATTTGCGAAGTTGTAAGCTCGCTTATGCTTGTTTCATTTTTTGGCTTCCTAAAAAAATCAACGGCAATGTTCGCAACAAGAAGAATAACTGCCGCAGCAAAAAGATATTTTACAAATTTTCTTTTGTGGTTTGTCAAAACGTTATTGTAGCTCAGATTTTTCACGTAGTGCAACATAGTTGTCCCTTCGGGAATGGCTATGCCATAATCTGTGCGATAGCTTAATGGCACAGAATAAAATTCTGTTCTATAGGTTTTTAAAATTGGGTTTTCTTTTTTCGATGAATGCCCGCGTGCCTTCCTTAAAATCTTCTGTCCCGCAGCAAAGGGCAAACAAACTGGATTCAAGATTTTGTCCTTCTGTTTCAGAAAGTTCATCGCTACTTACAATAGCACGTAAAGCCATTCTTACAGCAATCTGTCCTTTAGAAGAAATTTTTTCTGCCATCTCGATTGCTCTATTCACTAGTTCTTCTGAAGCATAAATTTTATTTGCCAATCCAATTCTCAAAGCTTCACTAGAATCAATCATTTCGCCGGTTAAAATCATTTCTGCAGCGCGTCCAGAATTTATCAATCGGGCTAATCTTTGCGTTCCACCGTAACCGGGAATAGTTCCAAGATTAACTTCCGGCTGTCCGAATTTTGCCTTCTCACTTACAAGACGTATGTGACAAGATAACGCTAATTCGCAGCCACCGCCAAGAGCAAATCCGTTCACCGCAGCAATGACAGGCTTACCGAGTTTTTCAATCAAGTTAAAAACTTCCTGACCTCTCTCGGCAAAAATTTTTCCGCCGATAATATTCAATTTATTCAGTTCAGCAATGTCTGCACCTGCAACAAATGCTTTTTCTCCGGCACCTGTTAAAATTGCTACGTTCACTGCATCGTCATTTTTGATTGAAGTGAAACACTCTTTCAACTCACCAAGAGTTTCATTGTTAAGCGCATTTAGTTTATCCGGCCGGCTAATTGTTATAATTGCAATCCTATTTTTGACTTCAAATAAAATGTTTTTGTATTCCATGTTATTCCTCCTCTGATGTTGTCTCAAAAGTAATTATTCAAACCTGCCTGCCGCCAGGCAGGTCTGTTTAACCCCGACAAGTCGGGGCCATCATTGTTCTACTTAAAGAAAAAATTACTTTTGAGACAACCTCTACATTTTTACAAAGATTGGAATGTTTGCTCTCAGATTAAAAGAGAGATACTGATTGTTCTGCAAATAATTGTAATAAGTAATTGCATCAAGAATGAACATTGAGAAACCTGCACCGACGTGAAAACCAAACTTGCTTGCAATTTCAAGATAATTTTGTTTGCCGCTTTCAATTTTAAATTGATGCAGGTTTTCAAAATATCCGTACTCTGCACCAACGTCAACAATGGGCATAAGCAAAACAATGTTCTCCAGGATCGGCTTAAAATAATAACGCACACCGGAAGCAACAATTATTACGTTGCTCGATATTGATGAGTAATCAGAACTTTTGTACAAACTTTGTTTGCCGGGATAATTTTGATATCCAATTGTTGTGTAAAGAAAAATTGGTATCATCCTGTTATCGGTGTAAGAAAAAGTTACATCAACACCGATGCCTATGTTGTGACTATC
>JBFLWC010000122.1:0-2358 GCA_040758415.1 Bacteroidota bacterium
TTTTAAAATGATCATCTTCTTAGTCTGAAAATAATTTTCTGCATGCCTCCCGCTCTGCGGGATGGATTGCCGCCCGCCCTGGGGGATGGCTCTAAGCTGATAGAAATATACTCCACTAGACAATTGATAATTGATAATTGCGAATTGAGAATTATAAACTCCGGGTTGTTGATATTCATCAACAAGCGTTGCAACTTCTCTTCCAAGAACATCAAAAATTTTTAAGTTGACTTTGCTGAAAGCTGACAGCCGATAGCTGATAACTGTTTCTGGGTTGAATGGATTAGGATAATTCTGATGCAAATAAAAACCGGAAGGAATTTCTTCTTTTTCGTTTTGAACGCCGACTAAAATACCATCGAGATTGTAGTATGGGCTGTAAGCGAGTTTCAAATTTGTTGCAACAGGTTTCTGAGTTTTCCTATCCATTGTAATCAAACCCATAGTTTGATAGCTATTATAAGTATCTTTATACTGATACCAATCAAATACAGCCCACCAAGTTGTAGCCATCAAGCCGCCGTTTGGATTTAGCTGTCCGTTATCACCAACATTCGCAAAATATTTGAACGCTTTGAATGTCTCGTCGAAAATGTACGTCTGCGCTTGATATGATTGACTGTTTGGATTTTCGGTTGACCAATAACCAAATTCAGTATCGAGAATCGGTTTATCTGGAAAATTATTTTTAGCAGAGTTAAGAAAACCGAATGTACCGGAGAATGCATATTCGGGGCGGGTGTTTCCATGAAAGACTCCGAAATATAAAGTCCAGCCGGCAACATCAACAAAAGCTTGAGTTGGATCTGCCGGACCCGGTTGATCTCCTGCAGGAGATTGTGTAATTAATCTTCCGTCCGGAAAATTTGTTTTAAGATCATCCCGCAGACGGGCGTTATAAATCGAACGATATGTAACTTCTTTGCATTCATTCGAAGTACTCCAGAGTAGAATTGACGGGCGGTTGTAATCTCTAAAAATCATTTCTCTAAACATCTGCTGGTGAATGTGGCGCTGGTTATTTTGTATTTGCCATTCGGCTGTATTATTAAACCAGTAAACCGGAATTTCTTCCATAATAGAAATTCCGAGACGATCGGCAATCAAATAAGTGAAAAGATGATTTGGATAGTGCGCCGTTCGGAGAAAATTTATGTTGAGCGATTTTACAGTTTGAAGATCAGAATAGATGATTTCTTTTGGAATACTTCTGCCGTAAACGGGATGATCTTCGTGCCGGGCAGAACCGGGTAAAAAAACAACACGTTCGTTCAACAAAAATTTATTCCCCTGTGTGCCAATAGTTCTAATTCCAAATTGGGTAAAATATTCGTCAACTATTTTTCCGTCTGAAGAAAGAGTTACCTTCATTACGTATAAGTTCGGCTCTTTCGGTGTCCAGATTTTAGGAGCTGAAATTTTTATACCGGTTCTCAAAACAGCAACAGAATCTGCGGGTATAGTTAAGTCTTCTTGATTAAGAATGCTAAACTGTGCCGCATCTCCGGCTAAATCCGTAGCATATTCAGAAGCAATGTTTGTCTGATCAATTTTCGTATTAAAAATTTCGATTGATAATGAAACATTTTTTGATGAACTGCTTTTGTTGGATACAACAACAGTAGTTTGCAAATCTCCGTTGAGGTTGAGAGGAACAATATTT
Source organism: Bacteroidota bacterium (assembly GCA_040758415.1). Classification (GTDB taxonomy): domain Bacteria; phylum Bacteroidota; class Ignavibacteria; order Ignavibacteriales; family Melioribacteraceae; genus Fen-1258. The sequence continues at coordinate 1,664 of JBFLWC010000122.1, forward strand.
GTCCTTATAACCGAAACCGGATCGCTCACTTCAATATAAACATCGTGTAATATTCCCGTGTAGTTAAACCAATCTGCTTTAACGAAAGGAACAATATCATTTCTTTTTCCCCATTCGGGGTTATCAACCCGAACAGCAAGTGTATTATTTCCACCAAAATTTATTTTTGAAGATACGTTAAAAGCAAAAGGCGTGTAACCACCTTCGTGATAACCGAGATATTGACCGTTCAGCCAAACATCTGCAACATAATTCACAGCATAGAAAATCAGCTTAACAAATTTGCCTTCGTAACCTGCATCAACTTGAAATGTTTTGCGATACCAAACTCCATCGGGCTGAGAACTGTTCGGTAAAAGTTCAGGAGGTTGTGGAAACACATTCATTTTATTTTCAACTGCAGGAAGCTGTTTGGTTTCCCAGCCCGAGTCGTCAAAATTTGCTTGATGACGGTTTACTGCTTCGTTCATTAAATTGGTATAACCTGCAGCATCTCTCTTAGCAAGCGTTATATTATCGGCAGCGTTGAAGCGTTGTTTCTTCCATGCCCCTGCCAAATCAATTATAATGCGTTTCTGTTTTTCAAAATTCGGAAGAGCCATTCCGTTTTGATATGGAATTTTTATTCCGCCAATATCTACTAAACTCAAAGTCGCTTCTAGTGTTGCCGTCTGAGCAACAACAGAATTACTTAC
>JBFLWC010000123.1:0-3101 GCA_040758415.1 Bacteroidota bacterium
TTTCTTTTGTTTATTGCTTTTTCATCTTACACTTTCTGCACTGCAACATGCCGATAAATTTACGACTGCAGTTAACTTTTATAACAATCGTAATTTTAGTGCGGCATTCCAACTTTTCAAAGAAATTATTTCTAACAACATTCTTGAAGAAGATAAACTCGCATCGGCAAAATTTTATGCTGCCGATTGCTTGCTCAACTTCGGTCAATACGACGGTGCTGCAGCCGAGCTGGAAGCTTTTATTGGTCAATACAAATTTTCAAACTATCGAGAAGCTGCTTTATATAAACTAGGAACTATTTATTATATAAAAGAAGAGTACCGAAAAACCCGCGAGCGGCTTTTAAGTTTGTTGAATGAGTTTCCTTACAGTGAATTTATTGGTTCATCGTATTATTGGATAGCGGAATCATACTTTTCAGAAAATAAGTTCTTGGAAGCTGAAGAAAGTTTTAGGGAAGCACTTGCACAGAAACAGACGAACAAGTTTATAGCGAACAGTTTATATTCTCTTGCACAGCTTTATGAAAAAACAAAAGACTACTCAAGTGCAGTTGCAAACTATGACGAACTTCTGGCATTTTATAAGGATAATCCTTTAGCACCAAAATCGCAAATGAGAATCGGGATTTGCTACTTCAACTTGAAAGAGTATGATAATGCTATTCTTGAACTGACCGATCCTCTGATAAAAAAATTACCGGAAAAGGAATTAGTAGGTGCAAAATTTTTTCTTGCCAATTCATTTGCAAGGTTGAAACAATATAAAGATGCCGAACAAGTTTACAGCGAACTTCTGAAACAAGTTCAAGATGAATCGTATCTTAATAAAATCAACTACAGTTTAGCGTGGGTTTATTTTCAGCAAAATAATTATGGGGATGCTTACAATATTTTTCGACGGTTGTCGGAGAATGCGACAGACTCGTTAAGGGCAGAATCTTTATTTTGGAGCGGCGAGTGCAAAAGGTATTTGGGTGACGCAAAAACTTCAAATGAAATATTTAATGAGTTTGTTACAAAGTATCCTGCACATAAACTTGCATCACGCGCTCAACTTGGAATCGGTTCGATTTATTTTAATCAAAGTAACTCTGGCTACGCTGAGAATGCGCTGCTTAATGCTGCCATTTCAAACGACAAGCAGACGCGCGGAAGAGCTTACACATTACTTGGCGAGATGCGTTTAGAACACGGCTCTGACAAACCGGGGCAACAAAACGGCGGGGAAAATCTTGAAGACGCTAAAAAATATTTTTCGGAAGCGATTAAACTTACTACCGATCAACCTGAATTATATAACAGAGCCACGTTGGGGTTGGCTGTAGCGGAATATTATTTGAATAATTATGACGCTTCGGTTTTACATTTAGAAAATTTAAAAACACGCGCAAAAAATTTCGAAAGCAACAAAGTAAATTTCTATCTTGCAGAATCATACTTCGTAAAAGGAAAATATTCGTCTGCACTGAAATATTACAACTTGATAATCACACCTTCCGATGTAATTGCAAAACAAGTAATCTTAGGAAAAGCATACACCTACTTCAATATGAAAGACTTCCCGAACGCGATAAGTTTTTTCAATGAATTTTTATCTAAGTATAAAAATGATCAGAGTATTAGCGACGTAAAACTTCGTCTGGCTGATAGCTACTTCGGCACAAAGAATTTTGAGAAAGCAAGTGCTATTTACAGAGATCTTTTCTCCAAAGAGAAAAATGTTCTGAACAACGATTTGGCTTATTACCAATATTGTCAATCTCTCTTTAAAGCAGGAAAAAGAGAAGAAGCCATTGAAGCATTTGAAAACCTTCAGGGGAAATTCCAAGGTTCTAAGTTCGCCGATCAATCGCAATACGTAATTGGCTGGATATATTTTCAGCAAAACAATTTTAGCAGTGCAATTGCAAATTATCAAACGCTGCTCGAAAAATATCCCCGCACAGCATTGAGACCGATTGCGCTTTATTCAATTGGTGATTCTTATTTCAATCTCGGTCAGTATGATTCATCAATTGTCTTCTATTCAAAAATTCTCGATGAATTTCCAAACACACAATATATTTTCGATGCTGTTAACGGAATTCAATATGCTTACGTTGCCAAAGAACAACCGGAAAAAGCAATCAGCTTCATTGACCAATTTATTGCAGCCAATCCAAATTCAAAATACAACGATCAGATATTTTTTAAGAAAGGGGATTTGTATTACAGTATTGAAAAATATGACGCTGCAATCAAAACATATAAAGAATTTATTTCAAAGTATCCGGGCAGTGCATTAGTTTCTAATGCTTATTTTTGGATCGGAAAAAGCGCAGCAAATCTGAAGGACGAAACAGAAGCGGTTAATAATTTTACATCCGCGAAACAAAGAGCGCCAAAATCCGAAATCGGAATCTCATCAACAATTGAACTCGCAAAAATTTATTCCGACAAAAAACAATTTGCTTCTGCTGTTGCTGTTTTGAAGGAAACTTCTGATGCTGTGCCAACTTCCAATCGTGTGCCTGAACTTTTATATCTGCAGGGAATAAATCTGACCAAGGAGAACAAAATTGAGGATGCGTCTTCAACGTTCGATCAGATTATCGGCTACTACGAGGGTTCGATCTTCGCATCGAAAGCAAAAGTTGAGCTGGGAATAATTGAATTACAGAAAAATAATTTTGAAGCCGCACAACAATTATTGAAAGAAGTAGGTGAAAAAAGAGTTGACGATATAGGCGCACAGGCGCAATATTATTACGGCGTATCGTTATTCAACCAAAACAAAATTGAAGAAGCAATTACTGCACTCGTTCGCGTTCGTTCGGTCTTTTCTGCTTATGATGAATGGTATTCAAAATCTCTTTTGAAGTTGGGGGATTGTTATCTTAAACTGAAAGACAAACAGCAGGCGCGCGAAATGTACCGTGCTGTGCTTAACCGCCATCAAAGCGGCGAGTTTGCACAAGAAGCAAAAAAGAAATTGAGACAGTTATGAAAAAATTTGCGGTCGTTATTTTTTTGTTTATCAACACGTATCTCTTTGCACAGTCAGAGCAGCAGAGCATTGAACTGCCGGATTTTGTAATTACCGGAAGACAGAACATTGA
>JBFLWC010000124.1:0-4090 GCA_040758415.1 Bacteroidota bacterium
CAAAACAAAATCAATTTGGGAGCATAAAAATATGACACTAGACGCACTTGGAATGATCGAAACAAAAGGGCTTGTCGGTGCAATTGAAGCAGCCGATGCAATGGTTAAAGCCGCAAAAGTTGAATTGATTGGTAAAGAAACAATCGGCGGCGGATACGTAACAGTAATGGTTAGAGGAGATGTTGGAGCAGTGAAAGCTGCTACCGATGCCGGCGCCGCAGCCGCACAAAGAGTTGGAGAGTTGGTTTCAGTTCACGTCATTCCACGTCCGCACACCGATGTAGAATTGATCCTGCCAAAACGCGCAAAATAAAAATTAGATCATGCAATTAGCTTTAGGTCTTATTGAAACCAAGGGCTTGATCGGTGCGATTGAAGCTGCTGATGCTATGGTTAAAGCCGCAAATGTAAAGCTCGTTAGTAAAGAAAAAATTACTGCAGCGTTAGTTACGGTAAAAATTATTGGAGAGGTTGCAGCAGTGAAATCTGCTGTTGATGCAGGCGCAGCAGCTGCGCAGCGTGTCGGTCAATTAATTTCTGCACATGTTATCCCACGTCCGGATGATCAGCTTGAAGAAATAATTTATTATTCATCCCTTCAACCCCCGTCAAAAGAAACCAACGATGAAGAGAAAGTTGTAGAGAAAAAGCCGATTCAGAAAAAAGTTGTTGAAGAAAAAAATAATTTGGAAGAAACTCTTTTTGCAGACCTAGAAAAAGAAGAAGAAAAATCTACCCCGCAAGCCAGCCTGCCGGCAGGCAAGGGCGGGTTAAAAAGAGGAAGAAAACCGAAGATTACTTCTGAGGAAGTTAAGGAAAAATCAGCTCTGCCACCGCTGACTATTTCATTGAAGGAAGTTCCATCTGATGATGAGCTTGATAAACTCAACGTTCACGAACTCCGCCACTTTGCGCGCAGTTTTGAAAATTTCCCGATCAAAGGAAGACAAATTTCCCGCGCTAACAGAGATGAGTTAAGAGAACATTTTAGCAAGATTCGTTAATGGTCTCTTAACTTATCTTACCCACAAAGTTTTTCAACTTGCCACGCTACCTGCCTCGCCTTTGGCGGATTGGATTTGGGGCTTTGATCCGCCTTTGGCGGATTGAATTTAATCGCTCTCCAATTTTTTCTTGATTACAACTTTTAGAGCTTTCCCTTCTTCGAGTTTTATAATCTTCGCTTCGAACTTCCGCACCAACTCGTAATTATGTGTTGCAAAAATAATTGAAGTTCCCCGTGAATTAATCTTTTTCAATACTGCTAAAATTTCTTCCGATGTTTCAGGATCGAGATTACCTGTTGGTTCATCAGCTAAAACTAAAAATGGATCATTAATAATTGCGCGCGCAATAGCAACGCGCTGCTTTTCACCGCCTGAAAGTTGATGCGGCATGTTTTTCTGTTTGTGCGATAATCCAACATCCGATAAAGCATGCAGCACTTTTCTCTTAACAACTTTTGACGAGCTTCCCGTAATTTGAAGAACAAACGCTAAGTTGTCATAAACATTTCTATCAGGCAAAAGTTGAAAATCTTGAAAAACCATTCCAACTTTTCTGCGCAGATATGGTAAATCTTTTGCGCTGATAGATTCAGATGAATATTTGCCAATTTCTACAGAACCGGATTTTGGCAGCACGTCCATATATATCATACGCAGCAGCGTAGTTTTACCAACACCGCTTTTGCCAATTATAAAAACGAATTCGCCCTGCTCAACTTGAAGATTGATATCTGTGAAGACAGGTTGATTTGGATAATTAAACTCAACGTGAGTAAAGCTCAGCATATTTTTTTCTTCTTTAATAAAAATTGCGTCCGTTCTGTTTCTGGACCGGCATCCTTAAAAGTGAACGTTTTATAACACTTATGAACGTAAAAATCAGACTTATCAATAAAATCAAAATATTCCTCAAATCTGTAAATTTTTTGTTTATGAATCTCTTCAACCTTTTTGCCGTTTGCAAGTGTTAATTCAAAATGGTTGTAGTGAATTCGCGATCTGTGATTATAAAAACTTCTCTGCCGATATTCTATTTCTTTAGTTCTTCCTCTTCGATTCAGATATTTTTCATACTTAATGCTGTTGTTTTCAAGACTCACATCGAATGTAAATAATCCCGTGTCTGTTAAACAATCACTTACGTTTTCAAAGAGACGTAATATTTTTTCTTTTGTAGTTAGATAATTTATACTGTCGAAGGTGGAGAAAATAAAATCAAATTTTTTTTTGAAAGGTAGCCGGGTCATATCGCAGCAAACTTTAAGCTGGTTTACAGCGTTGTTACTTCTAAGCATCGGCAAAGAAATGTCGGTAGAGATTATGCTTTTAATTTTTAGATGGAGATGCTTTGCTACATTCCCTGTTCCGCTTGCAAGTTCCAATGCAGAGATATTTTTTTTCTTCAATTCCTTACTAAGTTCAAAAATGTATTGCGCCCACTTAACATAATCTATGGAACGCATCAGATGAGAATATATTTCGGCAATTTCAGAATATATTTTTGCCAACGTCTTTATTTTTTCTCCTGTTTAAAATTATTCTTTCTACCCACTTAACTGCTTCAACCATACTTTGAGAATTCGCAATTCCCTTTCCTGCAATATCGTAACCGGTACCGTGGTCCGGAGATGTGCGGATGAGCGGAAGTCCTGCTGTATAGTTTACTCCTCTTTCAAAATTCATCATCTTAAATGGAATGAGAACCTGATCGTGGTACATTCCTAAAACTGCATCGTAGCCCTTAAATTTTTTATTTCCGAAAAAAGCATCCGGGGGAAAGGGACCTTCTGCAAAAATATTTTTTAGAGATTTTATTGCCGGTAGAATGGCATTAATTTCTTCACGACCGATATTTCCATTTTCTCCTGCATGCGGATTTAAACCAAGTACAGCAACTTTCGGGGATTCAATTCGCAAATCATTTTGTAAAGTGTTATATAAAATCCGGATCGAAGACTTTACTTTTTCTTTTGTGATCAGCTTGCTTACTTTTTTAAGGGGTTCATGAATTGTCGTGAGTCCGCATATAAAATCATCCGAAAGAAAAACCATTAAAAATTTTTTTGATTTGGAAAGTTTTGCAAGTAGTTCGGTTTGTCCAGGATATTTTATGTTTGCCAGCTTCAAAGCTGTTTTGGAAACAGGAGCTGTAACCATTGCATCGGCTTTGCCAGAAGCAACCGTTTTATATCCTTTCTTCAACGCTACAAAAGCCGCATTGCCGGAATGAATGGTTGGTTTACCAATGTTTTGCTGAAATTTACCAATGTCAACTACCGTTACTAATTCTGATCCGTCGTAGGCGAACTGATCGTTGACAAATTTTTCTTTAACGACTTGCCATCTGAATGAGAGATGCTCTAAGTCAGCAGTATTTTCGAATATGTTTGCCGGACAGAAAAAAATAATTTTTCTTTCTTCCGGATTATAGATTTGGTTTATTGTCTTTACACAAACTTCAGGACTTATTCCGTTAATATCGCCGCAAGTAAAGACAAGTGTTTTCATTTTGGTTAGTCGAGCGAATAATTGCCTAATCCGGTTTTATCTGTAAATACGAATTCTCTTTTTAGCTGTTTGTATTTCCATACTTCAATTACAGAATTTGAATCTGAATACTCTCTGATGATCTCATCGGGTTCTCCATAGCGGATATAAATCTTGCCGCGGTCAGATTTAGCTCCAACAGGGTTGCTTACTGTGCTAAAGTTTTTCATTGCGTAATCTGCTCGTTTATAAAATTCATATTCAATTTCGTTGAACGCTGTTTTTTTATCTGGATTTTTCTTTTCCCAATATTTATTCAACACATTGAAATAATCTTTTTTATCTGTGCTTAAAAGCGTATCTATCTTTTTCTCGCTTTCTATAATTGTCAAAAGCTTAATCGCAAACTCCGGGTTCATCAAAGTTTTCGGTTTGTTTTTCCATAATACTATAAATTCATATTCAGCCGCTTTAGCACCTTTAGCTGAAATAATAATTTTAGCAGTTCCTTCTTTCAGTTTATAGCTGAAATCATCCACAAAGAAATACTTTATTTTTTTGTTCTCTCTAATTTTATACAAAATTATTTCATTTTT
>JBFLWC010000125.1:0-8223 GCA_040758415.1 Bacteroidota bacterium
GAATTCATAAAACCGGTTTATAATCTTAACGAATTGCCAAAGCAAAATTTACCGACAGTTGTTTTATGCGGACGCTCGAACGTTGGGAAATCATCTTTTATCAATTCGTTATTCAATACAAAAATTGCAAAGACGTCGTCGTTGCCGGGCAAAACACGCTCGATCAATTATTATCTTGTAGAGAATAAATTTTACATGGTAGATTTACCCGGCTTCGGTTATGCTAAAGTTTCAAAAAGTGAAAGAAACGCCTGGCAGCATTTGTTAGAAAAATATTTTTCGATAAATGAAAAAATAAAACTTGCAATTCATCTTATAGATAGCCGCCACGCACCGATGCAGCTCGATATCGAACTCAACAATTTCCTTAGCCGCAAAAACATTCCTTATTTTATCATATTAAATAAATCCGATAAACTAAAACAATCCGAGCTTGCCTCTGCAAAGAAACAAATTGTGCAATTCTTTCCTGAAATAATCTACGATGAGAACTGTCTTTTCTACTCGGCATTAAAAAGTACGGGTAAGAAAAGAGTGGTTAATGTTCTTACTTCGCTCTTTCTTATATGAAATTTTCTTAAATCTTTCTTATAATTGAATTGAGAGTTGATACTTTTCCAAATTCACGTCAAGCAAGCTGGCAGCCCAGCCCGGCTGAAGGTGTGCTTGTAGTTTCATTTTATAAGGATTCAGAAAAAAGAATGGGAGTTAAAGAAAAAATCAGGAAGAGAATTTTTATTTTCTTATTGATTCCTGTTCTTATAGCCATTCCATTTTTTACAGAAGATTTAATACTGAGAATTATAACGGGTGTTATACTTCTAATTTATTCGGGCTTTATAATTTTTTTGCGCGACTCGATGCGGAGTGAATTGTATGATCAACCACGCGCAGAAGAACCGGGTTTATTTGAAGAGGAAAAAAAAGTTGAAGACGATGGGTACGAAACAGATGCCGGCGAAGATTTCAAAATAATTTCTCCTGTAAAAGAGATAGAGATAATTACAGCCGATAATTTCGGAAGCTCTGTTAGCTTTGGTAAACAAGATTTTTTCAAGCCGCCGGATTTTAAGCAGAACTTCGATAAAATAGTTCGCGAAGAGTTGCCTGATAATGTCAGCCACGATGAACAATTCGGTTTTGTGCTGGAAAAAATTCTGAGCGTTGTTAAAGAATCTTTTATGGCGCACACTGCAGCATTTTTTTGGTACAATAAAAACAGAAAACGCCTCACGCTCGAACGTTATATTACAGGTTCATCACAAATAACCCAGCAAAAATTTGACCTCGAAGATGATATTCTTGGAAAGATTGTTCAAAAAGAAGAACCAGAACTTTTAACGGATATTTCTTCCAATGCAGAGATTGATGTAATCCGTTATTACAATTCTCCACAAGGAATAAAAAGTTTTGTAGGCGTTCCTCTATTTTACGGAAAGAATTTGACCGGAATTCTCGCATTAGATTCCAAAGTGAACGATGCATTTGGTATCGAGCAGGTCTATTCCCTCGGGAAAGTAGTGCGGGTTATTTCGATTATAATTTCTCTTTTTGAGGAAAGATTTACAGAATCGCAAGCTGAAATGCGTTTGAAAACTCTTCTAAATATTTTAAGCTACGATAAAAAATTTGAGTCTGAAACTGATCTTCATCAAACTATCGAGTCTGCTGTGCGCGGATTGATTGACTGGGATTCATTTGCGTTTGTTTCTTTTTACCATTCAGAACAAAAATTCAAGACTACAAAAATCGTAAACAAAACCTCGTTGAAATATGTTGGTGAAAATTTGGAAATTGATTTCGCCGGCACATTAGTTGGCAGAGCGATTTTGAGCGGAACTCCGGTAAAAATTGACGATACATCTTTATCGGAAATACCGCGCTTCTCAAAAAATGAGGATGTAAGTTTTGACGGTTCGTTTTTAGCCGTTCCGCTTGTATATGATGAACAAAATTACGGCGTCCTCTGTTTTGAAAGTCTTAAGAAAAATGTTTACTCCAACAGCGAAGTTTCATTTATCAAAAACGCTACGAAAATTTTTGCATTTATTCTTCATTCCTATTCAACTATAAATATTTTGAAAGGACTTCTCTCGGTTGACATCCAAACCAGGATGCTCAATTACGATTCTTTCATCGAGCGCTTTACAATAGATCTTGTACGGAGTAAAGAATTAGGAATTGAAGGTGCGATTGCGCTAATCAGAATTGACGATTTCCTCGAACAGGAATCTTTGTTTGAAGGCGATCCGTTCCCGAAAGTGTTGCGCGCAGTTGGACAGATTATCAAAGACGAAATGACGCCGTTAAATTTACTTGGACGAATAAGCGAAAGAGTTTTTGGAGTTTATTTCTTCAACATGCTGCCTAAAGATGTTTTTTTGTGGGCAGAAAAATTAAGAATAAAAATCGCGCGTAAACCAATTTCTGTAATTTCTAAGCAGACTACTTTCACAGTTTCGATCGGCGTGGCATCAACAACAAATAAAACCGATGTTCAAGGAATACTTACTGATGCGGAACTTGCACTTAAGAAAGCCCGAGAGAAGGGCGGCAACACAGTTAAAAGCATCAACTAACTCCCTCTGGAAAGGAAATCATTGAACAATTTTATAATTATAGTACTTGACGGCGTTGGGATTGGAGAACTTCCAGATGCAAAAAATTATTCTGATGAAGGCAGCAACACGCTTGGCAGCATGGCTGTTAAACTTGGCGGATTGAATTTACCCAACCTGGAAAAATTTGGACTGGGAAACATTGAACCAATAAAAGGAATTAAACCGCAAGAAAATCCAATTGCTTCATTTGGAAAGATGTCGGAAATTTCTCCGGGCAAAGATTCTACAACCGGACATTGGGAACTGGGCGGATTAAAAGTTGAAATTGAATTTCCATTTTATCCGAACGGATTTCCGGATGAATTGATTGACAAATTTTTGAAAGAGACTGCTCTAAAAGGAATTCTTGGAAACTATGCTGCATCCGGAACTGAAATTATAAAAGACCTTGGTGCTGAACATATACGCACAGGTTTTCCAATCGTTTACACTTCTGCAGATTCTGTTTTTCAAATTGCCGCGCACGAAGAAGTAATTCCTCTGAAACAATTGTATGAAATTTGTGCGATAACGCGTGAAAAAGTTTTGGTGGGTAAAGATGCCTGCGGAAGAGTTATAGCACGTCCATTCATTGGTACAGAAGGAAATTTTACACGCACAACAAACAGAAAAGATTTTTCATTAGACCCGCCATCGCCTACAATTCTTGATTACTGTTTACATGAAGGAATAGAAACTTATGCAATCGGAAAAGTGAACGACCTGTTTAATTACAAAGGGATTAAACATCAGCTTAAAACTAAATCGAATCAAGAAGGGATCGAACGGATAATTGAAGTGAGCAGCAAAGTTAAAAGCGCATTTATTTTTGCTAACCTTGTAGACTTTGATGTTTATTACGGACACCGGAACGACCCCGGCGGATTTTATAATGCTCTAAAAGAATTTGATGAAAGATTGCCCGAGATTGTGAACCCTTTGGATGAGACAGATCGCTTGGTTTTGACTGCAGACCACGGCAACGACCCAACCGATATAAGCACCGACCACACGCGCGAATATGTGCCGCTGCTTTATTACAGAAAGAATGTTGCAGGTAAAAATCTAGGTACACGTAAAACTTTTTCCGATGTGGCACAAACTGCTTCACATTTTTTTAAGATCAATAACGATTTGAAAGGAACGAGCTTCTTAAATGAATGAAGAAAAGATGGGAATGGTCATTAGTCAATGGTCATTAGATTTTCACTTAGGCACTCACAAGATATAGTTTGACCATTACAGATTTTTTTAATAAAGTTGCGACCACACGTGTTGCAATTGTTTGTAGTATGGCAAAAAATAATAAACTTCCTATTCTTACAAATGATGCTGTGAGATATTGGCATAGCCATGCCTATGGCAAAAAACAGCGGAATAAAAATTATTAAACCAAATGAATTGAGAGGATGATTTGATACTTGGAAAAGTCATTGGAACTGTTTGGTCGACAAGAAAAGATGAAAATCTTGTCGGAGCTAAATTCTTGATCGTTCGTCAACTCGATCTCGATTACAAACCCAAAGAAACAACAGTCATAGCAGTTGATTCGGTTGGTGCCGGTGTAGGAGAAATTGTAATTGTTGCTCAGGGCAGCTCTGCGCGCCAAACTACATTTACAAAAAACAAACCGGTTGATGCTGTAGTTATGGCTATTGTTGACAAACTTGATGTCTCTGTTCAAGAAAAACAAAATGTGGCAGTCGGGGTGTAATGTATCTCGGTCGGGTAATAGGAACGATTTGGGCAACCAGAAAATATGAAGCCGTAAAAAACTACAAGATGCAGCTTGTTCAACCAATTAATGCTGAACTGCAAAACCTTGGCGAACCGATAATTGCATTGGATACTGTAGGCGCCGGCACCGGTGAAATAATTTTCTATGTTACTGCAAGCGAAGCTGTAATTCCTCTTGATGTTGATATGGCGCCGGTTGACGCTTCAATTGTTGGGATTGTTGATTCCATTAATGTAGAATCTATGTAGGAGAAGCAATTTTGAAAATCATCAAACAATATACTAACCGCGAAAGCATCTCTTTAGATAAATATCTGCAAGAGATAGGTAAAGTGGATCTGTTAACACCGGATGAAGAAATTGAATTAGCAATTAGAATAAAAAAGAATGATTCAAGAGCACTTGAAAAATTAGTAAAGTCAAATTTGAGATTTGTTGTCTCTGTTGCAAAGCAATATCAGAACCAAGGACTAACGCTTGGCGATTTAATTAATGAAGGCAATCTTGGACTAATTAAAGCAGCCAAACGCTTTGATGAAACCCGCGGATTCAAATTTATTTCTTATGCTGTGTGGTGGATCCGTCAATCAATTCTTCAAGCACTTGCCGAACAATCTAGAATTGTTCGCCTGCCGTTAAACCGTGTTGGTGCGTTGAATAGAATAGGAAAAGCTTACAGCAATCTTGAACAAGAATATGAACGGGAACCCAGCGCGCATGAACTTGCGCAGGAACTTGAGATGGATATAAGTGAGGTAGCCGACACACTTAAAGTTGCCGGGCGTGCAATTTCTATGGATGCACCTTTTGCACTTGGCGAAGAAAACCGTTTGCTAGATATACTTGAAAATGAAGAACTGCCTTCCCCGGATTATACGCTAATGTCGGAATCTTTAAGAAACGAAATCCAGCGCGCACTTTCAACACTTTCCGAAAGAGAAGCCGAAGTAGTTAAACTATACTTCGGATTGAATAAAGAACACGCGCTAACATTAGAGGAAATTGGCGAGAAATTTAACTTAACGCGCGAGCGTGTGCGCCAGATAAAAGAAAAAGCTATTAGAAGATTACGCCACGCTTCACGCAGCAAAAATTTAAGAGCTTACCTTGGCTGATTAAACACACAAATGAAGCAGATAAATTTGATGAAGAATTTTTTGTTGGCACTACTTGTTGTTACAATTTTTATTAGCTGTTCGGCTTCGTCAAATGCACAGCGTTATAAAAAGGATAAAGAAAAAAAAAATAGTTCGATTGATTCTGTTACGAAATCAACCGATAGAAGCCAAAGAATTGTTTTTGAGGATCCGGCAGATTCAACCGGTTTAGACGAAGAGTTTGACGAGGTCCCGGTTGAAGAAACTCCGGTTGATGAATCAAAAATTATCGCTAACATCGAAAAGCTGAAAAGCTTCAACGTTGCTTTAACTCCACGCGAAAAAGTTTTATTTGAAGTGATAAAATTTTTAGACACACCTTATAAATACGGCGGCAACACGCGGAAAGGAATGGATTGTTCTGCATTTACACTGCAGGTCTTTAAAAACTCTTTGGATGTTGATTTGCCGCGCTCAACAAGTCAGCAGTTCAAACTCGGTACTAAAATTGAAAAGGAAGAATTAAAATTTGGCGATCTGGTTTTCTTCAACACGCGGCGCAAAAGTTTCCCCGGACACGTTGGAATTTATCTTGGTGAAAATCAGTTTGTTCATGCAAGCCGTTCGCTTGGCGTAACTGTTTCTTCGCTAGATGCAGCTTATTACAAAAAACGTTATGTTGAAGCCCGAAGAATAGAAAACATTGAGAACGAATAATGTTTGATGAAAAAAAGCAGATAGAATATTGGAAAGTTACTGCACTCGATAATTTAGAAACTGCTGAAATCCTTTTTGAAAAAAGAAAATTCCGAGAATGTCTGTTCTTCTCTCATCTAACAATTGAAAAATTGTTGAAAGCACATTTTGTTAAAACGCAAAAAGATTTTGCCCCTAAGGTTCACAATCTTGAATACCTTTATTCCAAAACAGATCTTACTCTTCCGGAATTTTATTATGATTTTTTACCTAAGATTATGGTGTATAATATTGAAGGAAGATATCCGGATTACGATTTTCCTCAACCTTCAAAAGAAGTAACTGGAGAATATCTAAAAACATCAAAGGAAATAGTTGAATGGCTCTTACAGAAGTTATAGAGTTGGTTAAAAACTATATTAAAGAACTTGATAAAGACGGTATTACGATTGACAAAGCATTTGTTTTTGGAAGTCAGGCTCAAGGAACCGCTCGTCCAGATAGTGATATAGATGTTTTGCTTGTATCTAAACTTTTTGATGATGATAAAATGAAATATATTCCTAAGATTTGGCATACAACAAAAATTTCTGGTTTCAAAATTGAACCTGTAGCAATTGGCTTAAAACGTTTTTTAGAAGACGATTACTCGCCATTGATCGGAATTGTTAAAAAAGAGGGAATTGAAATTAACTAATCACCCTTCTCAATCTTCATCCAGCATCCAAGCATCATTCACAAACCTCTTTGCAAATAAAAACCCATTCAGCTAATTTGTTTATGAAAAATAAAATAAACTGGAGTAAATAATGGATTACAGAATTGAAACCGACACTATGGGAGAAATGAAAGTTCCGGTAGATAAGTATTATGGTGCGCAGACGGCAAGATCGTTGATGAATTTCAAGATAGGCGGCGAAAGATTTCCGGCAGAATTAATTAGAGCACTTGCAATAGTTAAAAAAGCTGCTGCAATTACAAACTCGGAGCTTGGAATTTTACCTGCTGATAAACGCGATTTAATTATTAATGCAGCAGATGAAGTTATTGAAGGAAAACTGAACGATCACTTTCCACTTGTTGTTTGGCAAACGGGAAGCGGTACGCAAACAAATATGAATGTTAACGAAGTGATTTCAAATCGCGCGATCGAAATAGCAGGCGGAATAATTGGCAGCAAAAAACCAATTCACCCGAACGACGATGTGAACAAAGCGCAATCAACAAACGACGCATTCCCCACTTCAATTCATATTGCTGCGGTGGAAGAAATTCATCGCCGGTTAATTCCGATGGTTGTAAAATTGAGAAATGCTCTGGATGTAAAAGCAAAAGAATTTAAAGACATTATTAAGATCGGGCGCACACATTTGATGGATGCTACTCCGCTTACTCTTGGAGATGAATTTTCGGGATACGCAATGCAGCTTACGAACGGACTATCCAGAATCAATGATGCGTTAAAACGATTGTATGAAATTCCGCTCGGTGGTACGGCAGTAGGCACCGGCTTGAATACTCATCCGGATTATGCAGTAAAAGTAGCAGATAAAATTTCTGAGATTACCGGAAAGCCATTCAAAACAGCGCCGAATAAATTTGAAGCTATGGCAGGCAAAGATGCGTTAGTGGAAATGAGCGGTGTGATGAAGACTCTTGCATCATCTTTGCTAAAAATTTCCAACGATATTCGATGGCTTGGCTCCGGACCGCGCTGCGGAATTGGAGAAATATCATTGCCGGAAAATGAACCGGGCAGCTCGATTATGCCCGGCAAAGTTAATCCAACACAATCCGAAGCAATGACAATGGTATGCGCGCAAGTTTTTGGAAACGATGTAACTATTAACATCGCCGGTTCAAGCGGCAATTTCGAGTTGAATGTGTTTATGCCCGTCATTGCCTTTAATATTTTACAATCAATTAAACTGCTTGCTGATGCCTGCGAAAGTTTTAGCGAACACTGTGTTGAGGGAATTACAGCTAATGAAATCAACATTAAAAAACATCTCGAAAATTCTTTGATGCTTGTTACTTCTTTGAATCCGGTTATAGGATATGATAATGCTGCAAAAGTTGCAAAGAAGGCACAT
>JBFLWC010000126.1:0-2422 GCA_040758415.1 Bacteroidota bacterium
TTTTTGTTATTTGAAATCTGGGTTTTTCACTGTTATTTGTTTTTGAGATTTGGGTTTTTAATTGTTATTTGTCATTTGTTATTTGGTATTTTTTAATGTTGATATGAAAAACAAATTTGGAGATTTAATAATGTTTCAAACGCTCATCGAAAAAATTGCCCAGAGGTTTGCTTACGGATTGCAGAAAAATCAAACCGTTCACGCTGGAGATTATATTTCAATCAAACCGGCTTATGTAATGACGCACGATAACACCGGAGCCGTGATTCCGAAATTTATGGGACTCCATCCCTTCGGGAAATCTATCGGTGCAACAAAACTTGCAAATGTTCGGCAAGTTGTCTGCACGCTCGATCACGATATTCAAAACAAAGATGAAAAAAATCTTGCCAAGTACAGGAAGATCGAAGAGTTCGCAAAAAATATGGGTGCAGATTTTTATCCAGCCGGACGCGGAATCGGTCATCAAATTATGGTTGAAGAAGGATACGCTTTCCCCGGCACAATGGCTGTTGCATCGGACAGCCATTCAAATATGTACGGCGGAATCGGGTGTCTCGGGACTCCAATTGTGCGAACTGACGCAGCTTCAATTTGGGCAACCGGAAGAACGTGGTGGCAAATTCCACCAATTGCAAAAGTTGAGTTGAAGGGAAAACTTCGTCCGGGAGTAACCGGCAAAGATGTAATAATTGTTCTCTGCGGATTTTTTAATCACGATGAAGTCTTAAACCATGCGATTGAATTTGTAGGCGAAGGAATAAAATATTTGACCATAGATGAACGTCTTGCAATTGCTAACATGACAACCGAATGGGGTGCGATGGCCGGCGTATTTCCAATTGATGATCTTACAATTAATTGGTTGAAACAACGTGCCGAGTTCATCGAAGCACGCGGACTCGAAGGTGTTCCTTCCGATGCGGATGGGAATGGAGTTCATCCGAGAATCAATAAAAATAGAATTGCACAATTGGAAAAAGAACTTCCTACTCTGCAAGCTGATTCAAATGCGTTTTATGCAAAAGAAATTTCAATCGTTCTTTCAACAATCGAACCGCATGTTTCCGGACCGAACACAGTCAAAACAATGACTGCAGTTTCGGAAATCAAAAACAAAAAAGTGAAGATCAACAAAGCGTATCTTGTTTCGTGCGTCAACTCGCGTCTCGATGATATTGCAGAAGCGGCAAATATTTTGCGCGGCAAAAAAATTGCAGAGCATGTTAAATTTTATATCGCCGCTGCATCGAGCGAAGTTCAATCCGAAAGCGAGAAGCGCGGCGACTGGCAAGCATTGATTGATGCCGG
The DNA here is from genome assembly GCA_040758415.1 of Bacteroidota bacterium. Classification (GTDB taxonomy): domain Bacteria; phylum Bacteroidota; class Ignavibacteria; order Ignavibacteriales; family Melioribacteraceae; genus Fen-1258. The sequence continues at coordinate 1,312 of JBFLWC010000126.1, forward strand.
TGCAATTCCATTGCCTCCTGGATGCGGTCCGTGCATCGGTCTCGGAACCGGATTACTTGAAGACGGCGAAGTTGGAATCTCTGCAACGAACAGAAACTTTAAAGGAAGAATGGGCTCGCCGAATGCCCAAGCATATCTTGCTTCTCCGGCTGTAGTAGCTTCCTCTGCCCTTTCCGGTTTTATAGATTACAACTGGAAAGATGAGAGCGGAAAAATTTTCGGCGAAATAAAAATTAATCCGAAAAAAGAATCGGCAAAATCTTCCGTAAAAATTATCAACGGCTTCCCTTCTCAAATTGAAGGCGAGTTGATTTTCTGTCATCAAGATAATTTAAACACGGACGGAATTTATCCGGGCAAATACACTTATCAAGATGATATGACTCCCGAACAGCAAGCTACAGTAGTGATGGAAAATTACGATCCGGAATTTGGAAAGATTGTGAAGAAAGGTGATCTGCTTGTAGGCGGATTTAATTTCGGAACGGGAAGTTCCCGCGAACAAGCCGCAACTGCATTAAAGTATCGCGGACTTCAGCTTGTCATCGCCGGTTCGTTCAACGAAACTTACAAACGCAATGCGCTCAACAACGGTTATCTTTTGATTGAATGCCCCGAGCTTGTAAACGAACTCAAAGCTAAATTCGTCCGAAAGGACTCCTTCGGAGGCAAAGATAAATTGACTGTAAAAACAGAAATGATTGCAAAGATTGATTTCACTAATTCAGTTTTGTATGTCGGTGGAAAAAATTATTCGATCGATCCGGTCGGCGAAGCTGCTCAAGAATTAATTGTAAGCAGCGGATTGGAAGAGTGGGTGAAAAAGAATTTGTGATTTTAAAATGTAGAGACGCGCCGCGCGCGTCTCTAAAACAGTATTGTATTAGAGACGTTCGCTGAACGTCTCTACAAAATTTCTATTTCAGTAATAAAATCTATATTGCAAATATCATATCCAAAAAGTATGTTTAACCAGGTTGTAAACAAGACATAATTTACCATCAGCAAAAAAGGAATAAGAATGAAAAACGAAATTATTTTTGTCATCGAAGATTCTATAGATGGTGGATTTGAAGCACGAGCAATTGGATTTTCAATCTATACCGAAGCT
>JBFLWC010000127.1:0-7628 GCA_040758415.1 Bacteroidota bacterium
TTCTCTCGCCGGCACGTGCTACTCCATTTTTACCGAGTATCACGGCAACTTTTTTTGTACGTGGGGTAATTTCTATTTTATTGAACTCATTAAAAAAATCGTAACCGAGTAATTTTAGAGAATCAACCAAATTTTTATTGTCCTCCCTTTTGCCTCCATGTTCTGTAGGAAGGAAAAAATCTGTACCTCCGCCAATAGCAAAGTCAACTCCGCTGTGAATCAACTGTTCTGCTATTTCGAATTCCATATTACGATGTTTAACGTGAGAGATAAAACATGCCGGTGTTGCATTAGTTAGTGAACTTGTAACAACAACACCTGTGCTCATCTTTTTCTTTTCTGCAATTTCTAAAATTGATTGAAGTGAATTTCCATTCGGATCAACACTAACCATCGCATTGTTTGTTCTGCTGCCTGTAGCATAAGCAGTAGCGCCGGCTGCGGAATCTGTTATAAGATTATCGGCTGAAGTTGTTATAACCAATCCCACAGATGAAAATTTTTTGAATTGATCATTCCTGGATGAAATCAAAGAAGTTGAGACATGACTTATCCCCATTCCATCGCCAATAAGCAGGATAATGTTTTTTGGTTTTGAATTATCCTTAGAATAAAAAACGGTCGCAGTTAAAAACGCTGCGACCGTGATATAATAGAATATTTTCTTATTCAAAAATTACTCCTGTTTCTTCATTAATCAATGTAAGTCATCCAGTTGTGTTTATCTTCTATTTTTCCGTACTGGATACCGGTTAATTCTTCGTATAACTTTGTGCCAAGCTCGCCGGCTTCAGTTTCACTAAACTGCAGCAAATGTTCGTTGTACTTTAATCTGCTTACTGAAGAAATTACTGCGGCAGTTCCTGTTCCGAAGATTTCAACCAAATTGTTTTTCTTATAGGCGTCAATAATTTCTTCAATATTGATCATCCTTTCCGTTACGTTGTAGCCCCAATCTTTAAGAATCTGAAGCACAGACATTCTTGTAATTCCGGGTAGTATTGAACCGTTTAACATTGGAGTTGTAACTTCGTTTTTAAAGCGGACGAAGATATTCATTGCACCAACTTCTTCAACATATTTTTGTTCAATTGCATCAAGCCAAAGGACCTGAGTGTAACCCTCTTTTTTAGCTTCTGCTTGCGCAATTAATCCTGCTGCATAATTTCCGGCTGCTTTTGCTTCGCCGGTTCCTTTGCGGACCGCACGTACATATTCGTCGGTTACCATTATCCGTACAGGTTTAAATCCTTCTGGGTAATATGGACCAACCGGACTAAGTATAATTATGAATTTATAATTATCCGCCGGGCGAACGCCGAAACATGCTTCGGTTGCAATCATAAAGGGGCGAATGTAAAGTGAATAACCCGGTTTTGTTGGAATCCAATTTTGATCAATCCGTACAAGTTCAATTATTGCATCGAGTGCAAGTTTAGGATTTACTTGCGGCATGCTCATTCGCACGGCTGATTTATTTAACCGCTCAACATTTTTTTCAGGACGAAAAATAGCAACTCTTCCATCAACTTGTTTGTAAGCTTTTAGTCCTTCGAATATTGCCTGCCCGTAATGAAAAACCATCGCAGCCGGGCTTATGTTCAGGTTCTCAAATTTTTTTATCAACGGTTTTTGCCATCCGCCTTTGGATGAATCGTAATCCATTTCGAAAATATGATCGGTAAATACTTTTCCGAAAACCAAATTTTCTGGAAGAATTACATTTGTTTCTTTTTCAAGTATTTCGATGTTGATGTCGTTCATATTCTTCACCATATTTCCCTAAAAATTTATCCGCCAAAGACGGATTTACTTTTGACGATGTGAAATTTTTACAAAAAAAAAATACACAAAAATAAAAGTAATTGCCAACATGAAAAGTTTGTATCTTAATTCGTAATTTTTATTATAATAGAAGTAAGAGAGAGAAAAAGAAAATGGTATTCAAAAAAATGGCGCTTGCCGTAACATTTTCTCCAAATGTACGGGCGTTATTATCAGAAGTAAAACGACTGCAAAAAATTTTCAATTCAGAATTAGTTTTAATACACGCAGGCGAACAAACCATCGAAACAGAAAAAGAGCTTGATGAGTTAATTGAAACAACAGGTCTGAACCGTGCCAAATGTAAAACCGTCTGGCAAAAAGGGGATGCTGCAAAAGTAATTTTAAGTGTTTGCGCTCAAGAGAATGTTGATTTGTTGGTTGCCGGCGCTATGGCGCGCGAAAGTTTTTTAAAATATTATATCGGCTCTGTAGCGCGAACAATTATGAGGGAATCAAAGTGTTCGGTTTTGCTGCTGCCAAATCCTACAACTGAGAGTAAAGCGCACAAAAAATTTTGTGTTTCGATTGACTTTAGTTCTTTGAGCGAAATTGCTGCAAAGAAAGCATACGAGTTTGCAAAACTTGAAAACGCAGACGAGATGATTTTTATCCGCGAGTTTCAATTGCCTGCATTAGCAATCACCATTTATGATAGCGGGTCAACTGAAGAAGCCGGCAAAAAAAGATTAAACTGGTATAAAGAAGAAGAAGAAAAAATGGAATTGTTTATTCGCGAAATGAATTTTGCCGGTATCAATTTGAAAAAAGTTTGTTTGTATGGAAAACAGGGATGGGAAACCGGCAATTACATCCGGGAAAACCATGGTGATATATTTGTTACTTCATCGCCGGTAAAAAAATTAAAGTTTTTCAATAGAATTTTTCAGCATGATTTAGAGTTTGTTTTTAGAGAGCTGCCGTGCCAACTCTTAATTATCAAATCAGAAGAAGAAAAGAGTTAGAAATTTTCAAATGAGTTTAAGCACAAAAGAGATAACTATTTTTTTCCTTAGCATAAGTGCAATGCTTCTGTTTGCACGTGGCTTTGGCGAGCTGCTCCGGAAATTCAAACAACCGTTGGTAATAGGAGAAATTATTGCGGGAATAATTTTAGGTCCAACGGTTCTCGGTTCACTCTTTCCAAATCTTTTCACTTCACTTTTTCAATCTTTCCCAAATATAAGTATAGCACTTCAGGGAATAACCGTGCTTGCAGTTACGATGTTGATGCTTGTTTCGGGGTTAGAAGTTGATCTTACTTTAGCGATACGTCAAGGCAAGGCAGCGTCGCTCATAAGTTTGATGGGAATAATTTTTCCTTTTGTTGTAGGATTTTTTGCAGCATATCTCTTCCCGGAAACCTTTGGTATAACAAATTCCAAAATGCGGTTAGTCTTTTCGTTATTTGTGGGAACTGCATTATCAATAACTGCGCTTCCGGTTGTTGCGCGCACTTTAATGGATTTAAATATATTCAAAACAGAGATTGGTCTTTTGATAATAGCTTCGGCAATGTTCAACGATCTGATCGGCTGGATAATTTTTTCTGTAATTCTTGCAACAATTGGCAGTAGAGCCGGTGATTTTGATTTTGGTACGCCAACTGGCGGATTGGTTTTATCGCTTGGAATTTTTGTAGTGTTAACACTTTTCATCGGAAGAAAAATTATCAATTATATTTTGCCAATTCTCGAAAGGAAAATAACATACCCCGGCGGGGTTTTAAACTTTGTTTTGATACTCGGATTTCTTGGTGCGGCTTTAACAGAGCATCTTGGCATTCATGCAATTTTCGGTGCGTTCATTGTTGGAATTACGATCGGAGATTCAGTCCATCTAAAGGAAGAAGCCCGCGAAATTCTTCAACAGTTTGTTACAAATATTTTTGCACCGTTATTTTTTGTCTCTATTGGTTTGCGTGTTAACTTTATACAAAATTTCGATTTGCAAATTGTTCTAATATTTCTTGTGCTTGCATTCGTAGGCAAAGTGATCGGCTGCGGCATCGGGGCATATTGGGGCGGAATGAATAAGGAAGATTCTCTTGCGATTGGTTTTGGAATGAACTCGCGTGGTGCAATGGAAATTGTACTTGGTATCCTTGCCTTCCAATCCGGTTTAATTCAAGAAAAAGTTTTTGTTGCAATAGTAATTATGGCACTTGTTACATCAATTAGTAGTGCGCCAATGATGAGTTTCTTTTTGAAAAGAAGTAAAAAGAAATTGACGTTTATCGAACTTCTCAAACCCGAAAATATTTTCCTGGCAAAATCGAATTCAAAAGAGGAAGTGATAAAGGAATTATGTGAGCATCTTGCTTTAAAAATCAAAATGAATCCTCAAAAAATTTTTTCGGAGGTATGGAAGCGCGAGCAGCAAATTTCAACAGGACTTGCAAATCATCTTGCAATTCCGCACGCTCGTATGAATATTCAACACCCAGCCGTCGCAGTGGCAATTCATAGAATTGGAATTGATTTTGATTCTCTTGATGGACTTCCGGCAAAAATAATTGTTCTTCTTATAACTCAAGTTAACGAGCCGGAGCTTCAATTAAAAATTCTTGCAGATATTTCTAAAAAATTCGGTTCATTGGAATGGGTGAAAAAAATGCTTGAAGCAAAAGACGGCGAAGAACTGATTTCAAAATTAAAACAACTTTCTTAGTTTAGCCCGGAAAAATTTTCAAAATATGATTTCAACTGCTTTTCAAAAAATTGGCAAAACGACATTCGATTTTTTTCAAGAGTTCGGTCAGTTAGCCAGACTGTTAGCAGAGATAATTAAATCTGCGCCGCAGCTAATTAAAAGTCGCCGCAACTTTTTATATCAAATGGAACACATCGGCGTTAATTCGATTCCTTTGGTTTTGATCATCGCTATTTTCACAGGTGCTGTTGCTGCATGGCAGGCTGCATATCAGTTAAAAGGTATTGCACCGTTATCATTTCTAGGCAGCGCTACAAGCAGATCTATTATTACAGAATTAGGTCCGGTGCTTACTGCAATTGTTATTGCAGGGCGTGTCGGGGCATCAATAGCTGCAGAGCTTGGCTCTATGAAAGTTACTGAGCAGATAGATGCCCTTGAAACAATGGGGATCAGTCCAATTTCTTTTCTTGCAACACCGCGCTTCTTTGCATCAATTGTAATGATGCCGGTATTGGTAATCTTTGCAAACGCCGTTGCAGTTGTTGGCGCTTACTTTATATCGAACTTTTTCCTCGGTGTTTCGTTCAATGTTTTTTTTGAATCGGTAAGAAGGTTTTTTTACTTTGGAGATTTTATTTTTGGTTTGGTTAAAGGAATAATCTTTGGAGGAGTTACTGCGTTGCTTGGTTGTCATATCGGTTTCCGCACAGAAGGCGGTGCTGAAGGAGTTGGACTGTCAACCATCAGATCGTTTGTAATCAGTTCGGCTATGATTTTAATTCTTGATTACATTTTGTGGACAATAATTTTTTAAGGAAACCGCATATCGGCGGAGTCATTAGTCAAAGGTTATTTGTCATTAGTTGTTGTTTGTTGTTGATGATTTGTATTTCATTCTCAGGCACTTAGGTACTCAGTAATTTTTTTCTTGCACTAATTTGTTAATGCTGTTAATTTGCTCTTGAAAATTGGAAGCTAATTGTCTCTAAATGGTCAAAAGAAACAGCTTCAAAAAAAATAATTTCCTTTTGCTCACTTTTACTTTTTCACCTGTCTCTTCAGCAGTTAAACATTTTCATAACCTGTTCGTAGATTTTTCTTCCACCGTAGAGGTGGACTCTCATTTCCATCCGCAAAAAGGCGGATCTTTTTTTAATCAATTATTCACAAAAAAATATCGAGGCAGTTATGTCAGAGTTCGTTAAAAATTTAATGGCGCAGGTAAAAGCCAAAAACCCGAGTGAACCGGAATTTCATCAAGCGGTTTACGAAGTTGTAACTTCATTAGTGCTTGTTCTTGAAAGACATCCGGAGTATCGTAAAGAAAAAATTCTTGAAAGAATTATTGAACCCGAAAGGATAATTTTGTTTAGAGTACCCTGGGTTGATGATCAAGGCGATGTTCAAATTAACCGAGGATTCAGAATCGAAATGAATAGCGCAATCGGTCCCTACAAAGGAGGGCTCCGGTTTCACCCATCGGTAAATCTTGGTATTCTAAAATTTCTGGCATTTGAACAAGTATTTAAAAATAGTTTAACAACACTTCCAATGGGCGGCGGCAAAGGCGGTTCGGATTTCGATCCGAAAGGAAAGAGCGACGGCGAAGTGATGCGATTCTGCCAGAGTTTTATGAACGAATTGTTCCGGCACATAGGACCAAACACAGATGTGCCGGCGGGAGATATTGGAGTTGGCGGACGCGAGATTGGCTATCTATTCGGTCAATACAAAAAATTACGCAACGAATTTACAGGAGTTCTTACCGGTAAAGGATTGAATTGGGGTGGATCGCTTATTCGTCCAGAAGCAACCGGATACGGCGCAGTTTATTTTGCAGCGGAAATGCTTGGAACGCGGGGACAAACGTTGGAAGGAAAAAAATGTTTGGTATCCGGAAGCGGCAACGTTGCACAGTATACCGTAGAAAAAATTTTGCAACTCGGCGGAAAAATTCTTACACTTTCAGATTCCAACGGCTACATTTATGATGAAGACGGCATTGATGCAGGAAAACTAAAATTTGTAATGGATTTGAAAAATATCCGGCGCGGAAGAATTAAAGAATACACAGACAAATTCAAAAGCGCAGTTTATACACAAATAGATCCTAATGCAGAGTTCAATCCATTGTGGAATCATAAAGCCGATTGCGCATTCCCATCGGCAACACAAAACGAAATCAACGGTAAAGACGCAGCCAATCTTTTAAAGAATGGTGTTTATGTTGTAAGTGAAGGCGCTAACATGCCCTCAACTATAGAGGCAATTGATCAATTCGTTGCAGAAAAAATTCTTTATGGTCCTGGCAAAGCGGCAAATGCAGGCGGTGTTGCAACATCCGGATTAGAAATGGCGCAGAACAGTATGCGTTACGGCTGGACGCGCGAAGAAGTTGATAATAGGTTGCAACTGATCATGAAGAGCATTCACAAAACTTGTGTTGACACTGCAGAAAAATATGGAACACCCGGCAACTATGTGAACGGAGCCAACATCGGCGGGTTTGTAAAAGTTGCCGATGCAATGTTAGATCAAGGTATTGTTTAATCAGGCTTTTTGCATCCCGCCGATGTCCCGATGCAATAAAGCCCCCTCCATCTCCCCCAAAGGAGGAGAGAAAAATGCTCGGTCGGAGTATTGACTCCGACCTGCGCTGAATGATACCCCGACCTAAGGGTCGGGGTATTTAACGTCCTCCCCTTTGGCATAGCCACTATGTGGGGAGGATTTTCACGTAGGTCCGAAGGACTCCTTACGGAGGATTCTGGCATAGCCATTCCTTCGGAACTTCGGAAGGGTGGGGCGAATAAATCGGGATAAAGGCAGAACTGCTGGACAGAGTTAAGGGCTACAAAACTGTAAGGTATAAAGTTGCCAACCGACAATGAACAATTGACTAATAACAATATGCAGAATTTTCTAGGTTACAGGTAATGGCTACAGTTGCTGTTAATGTGCAAGATGCGCAGGATAGTGCTTAGTTAAAAAAATGGGACAACAACAATAGAATTTACAATTTCGCAAAGCGGGAGATACAGCATAGGAGTTTATAATATACTTGGTCAATTAGTTCGTGTTGAATTGGAAGAGGAATACCAGCCGGGTTATTACAAAGTAAACTTCGATGCAAGCCAATTAGCAAGCGG
>JBFLWC010000128.1:0-4438 GCA_040758415.1 Bacteroidota bacterium
TCCTAACTTTATTTATCCAGTATCCAGCATCCAGTATCCAGCATCCAGTACCGAGCATCCATCATCCAGTATCCGCACTCTTATTAAGCCACAGCTTTCATTTGTATATTTTATAATCCTGCCGTAAATTGAATATAAACTTACAAGGAAAAGTCCATGGCAATTTATAAAGACTTTAAAACCATATCACAACTCTTTCAAATCATTACAAAAGATTTTGGTAAAGGAAAAGAAAGACCTGTCCTCAAACATAAAGTGAATGATCAATGGGTGAGTTATAAATACGACGAGGTTTACAGAGACACGGAAAACTTTGCGCTTGGTCTGGCAGCAATGGGTGTAAAACGCGGCGATAAAGTTGCAATCATAGCAGAGAACAGACCCGAATGGGTTTATGCAGATATGGCGATTCTTGGTTTGGGCGGTGTAGACGTGCCGCTCTATCCAATCTCTACAGCTGAAACGATCGAGTTCATTCTAAATAATTCAGAATCGGTTGGAATAGTTGTTTCAAATAAATTTCATCTAAACAAAGTATTGAAGATAAGAAACAATTGCCGTCAGCTTCGTTTTATTGTTGTGATGAATCCAGAGGATAAAGGAAATGAAAAAGATGTTTATAGTTTTTCAGAAGTTCAATCGAAGGGATTGGAATTCAGAAAGAACGATCCAAATTATTTTGAAGAGAGCTGTAAACTTTGCCGGGAGAATGAACTCTGCACAATTATTTATACATCCGGTACCACAGGCGAACCAAAGGGCGTGATGCTCACTCATAAAAATATTGTTTCAAATATCAAAGCCGCACACGAAATTTTTTCGATTGACGAAAATGATATCTTTCTCTCATTCCTTCCGCTCTGCCACATCTTTGAAAGAATGGCTGGATACTACACAGCATTTTCTTGCGGCGGTATAATTGCTTATGCAGAAAGCATCGAAAAGATTGCCAGCAACATGGAAGATATCAAACCAACAATTATGACAGCGGTACCGCGCTTGTTCGAGCGGATGTACAGCAAAATAAAACGGAACGTGGAAAGCCAGCCGGAAAAGAAACAGAAAATTTTTAACTGGGCAATCGAACTAGGTAAAGAATATCAAATAGCAAAAAAATCAGGGCACACAGTTCCAATCTTTTTAACAATCAAATACAAACTTGCAGATAAACTTGTCTTTCATAAGTTAAGAGAAAAAACCGGTGGAAGATTACGTTTTTTTATTTCCGGCGGCGCCGCACTTGCAAGAGAGTTAGGACAGTTTTTCGAAGCCGCAGGAATTTTAATCATCGAAGGTTACGGGCTGACAGAGTCGTCTCCGGTTATTGCAGCTAACAGAGTTAATGATTATAAGTTTGGAACAGTTGGCAAACCTTTGCCCGGGGTCGAAATCAAAATTGCAAAGGATGGAGAAATTCTTGCTTACGGTCCGAACATTATGCAAGGTTATTATAAGAACAGAAGAGAAACGGAAGAAACAATTAAAGATGGATGGCTTCACACGGGCGATATTGGCGTTTTCGATGCTGAAGGTTTCTTAATTATTACCGACCGGAAAAAACATCTGTTTAAAACATCCGGCGGAAAATACATTGCACCCACACCAATTGAAAATATGTTCCTGGCAAGTAAATATATTGATCAGTTTATTTTGATTGGCGACCGCAGAATGTTTGTTAGCGCTTTAATCGTTCCGGATTTTGAAGCTTTAAAAGAATATGCCGATGCAAACAGAATTGCTTACAAAAATGACGATGAACTTGTGAACATGAAACAGATTTACGAATTACTCGATAAAGAACTCGATCAATTCCAAAAGAAACTTGCTAACTTTGAACGCGTGCGTAAGTTTGCAATTCTTGATAAGCCCTTTACAATTGAGGGTGGTGAACTTACTCCGTCACTTAAGCTAAAACGAAAAGTAATTGAAGAACGTTATAAAGATTTGATAGAGGATATGTACAAGGGAATAGAAGGATAAAATATATTTTCGTGTTTATATTCTTGCTCTTATTCTTGCTCATGCTCTTAATCCTACCAGAGTAAAAGAGCAAGAATAAGAGCAAGAGCAAGAATAAGAGCAAGAGCAAGAATAAGAGCAAGAGCAAGAAAATGACCAATGACCAAAGAGAAAATCCTTTCTCTTAATTTTCTTATATTTGATTGCAATCAAAAAAAATTACGAGTGGATTTTGAGTAGACAAAAAATTCTTGTTACTTCTGCACTGCCTTATGCAAATGGAAATATTCATCTTGGACATTTGAGCGGCGCTTACCTGCCGGCTGATATTTACGTTAGATACAAACGATTGAAGGGAGACGACATTCTTTACATCTGCGGTTCAGATGAACATGGCGTGCCGATAACTATTACAGCCGATAAGGAAAAAGTTTCACCTCAAGAAATAATAGATCGCTACCACAACGCGAATAAAAATGCTTTTGAAAAGTTTGGAATGAGTTTCGATATTTACTCACGCACAAGTTTGCCAATTCATCACAAAACCGCACAACAGTTTTTCAAGTCGTTTTATGATCAAGGATTGTTAATAGAAAAAAAGTCACTGCAATTCTATGATGAAACTGCAAAAATGTTTTTGCCTGATCGTTATGTCGAAGGAACATGCCCACGCTGCGGAAATGAAGAAGCACGCAGTGATGAATGCGAAAAGTGCGGCTCACTTTACGATCCTTCCGAATTGAAAAATCCTAAGAGTAAAATCAGCGGCAAGACGCCTCTGCTTAAAGAAACATCGCATTGGTTTTTTCCGCTTGGCAAATATCAAGAGCGTCTGCAAAAGTATGTTGATGAAATGAATGAAAAGTTCGGCTGGAAAGATAATGTGCTTCAGTATTGTAAAAGCTGGTTTAATGATGGATTAAAAGACCGCGCCGTAACAAGAGATCTTGATTGGGGTGTTAAGGTCCCCCTCGAAGATGTTCAGAACAAAGTATTGTATGTTTGGTTTGAAGCAGTGCTTGGTTATATTTCTGCAACCAAAGAACTTTCGCTTCAACGCGGAGACCCTGACTTGTGGAAAGAATATTGGCAAGCCAACGATACAAAATATGTTGCATTTATAGGAAAAGACAATGTTGTATTCCACACGTTAATTTTTCCTGCAATGTTGATGGCTTGGAATGATGCAAACGATGACAAATTTATTCTGCCTCAGAACGTTCCCGCAAATGAATTCCTAAATTTTGAAGGTAAAAAATTTTCCAAATCGCGTGGATGGGGAATTGACCTTGATGAGTTTTTAAATTTATTTACGGCAGATACTTTGCGTTACACACTTGCAGCAAACTTACCGGAGAACAAAGACACTGATTTTTACTGGAAAGAATTTCAAGGACGCACCAACGGAGAACTTGCAGATATTCTCGGCAACTTTGTTAATAGAACTTTTACTTTTGCGCACAAACATTTTGAAGGAAAAGTCCCTGAAATAACCACGCTCGAAAAAATTGACAAGGAGATGCTTGCATACTTAAAATCCCAGCCGCAAACAATTAGCAATTTGTTAGAGCGCTATAAAATCAAAGATGCGGTTTTTGAGATGATGAATCTTGCACGTGCGGGCAACAAATATTTTAACGACTCCGAACCGTGGGTTAGTTTAAAGAAGAATAAAGAGCGGTGCGCAACAACAATCAATATTTGTCTTAACACTATTTACACGCTTGCAGAAATTTTTGAGCCGGTTATTCCATTTTCAAGTGTGAAGATGTTCAGAATGTTAAGCGCGCGACCGACCGAATGGTCAATATGCGGAGAATCTCACTTGCAGCCCGGTCATAAACTAAGTGAAGCAGAAATTCTTTTCGCCAAAATTGAAGACAAAGTGATTGAAGAGCAGATTAATAAACTTGAACAATCTGAAGAAAATGAACCGGAAGAAATTGTTGAAGAAATAACGATTGAGGAATTTAAACGCGTTAAACTACGTGTTGGAAAAATTATAGCTGCGGAAAATGTAAAGAAGAGTGATAAACTTCTCAAATTGCAAATTGACCTCGGCAGAGAAAAAAAACAATTAGTTGCTGGCATAGCAAAAAGTTATACACCCGAACAACTTATCGGCAAAAAAGTTTTGATTGTTGCAAACTTAAAACCGGCAAAACTTTTTGGAATTGAATCTCAAGGAATGATTCTTGCGCTCGATACAGAAGAAGATGGGAAAGTAAAACTTATTGAGATTGACGGGGCAATCAATTTAGGTGCAGCAGCAAAGTAGAGTTTTTTGAAACAACATAATAATTTTATATGTGTGCAAAAATAAAAAATAATTTGTTGGCAAATTTTTTACCGCACGATATAGAAAAGAAAAAAATTACTAAGCAAAAAAACTTGACATTATACTGAAGATGCATTATAATTATATTCAATACTAATATCTTCTTTGCCGATGTTTTTTTTGTAGAACAATACAAAATCA